>JAKONB010000497.1 GCA_022702195.1 Beijerinckiaceae bacterium
TGCCCGACGGGGGCTCGTCCGAGGGGGCCTCGGAGGATGGCGCTCTCGGCGACTTGGCTCGGCATGATGTCCCGTTTCCCATCCGGCACGCGCGAGTGCCGTGCGGGCTGATATCGAGCGGCGGGCCTCAGGGATCAACCGCTTGCGCGCCCCTGTCCGCAGGAAGCGGCGCCGCGTCGCGCCGGAGCGGGTCCCCGCCCCCGCCCCGGGACGATGAAAAAGATCGGATCGTCGTTAAGCGCGGCTTTACGCTCTTGCCCCACCCTGCGGTTCGAAACGAAACAAGAGGCCATCGGAAAGCCGCGCGACCCCTCCGGTCGGCACCCGCTTCCCGCCGCCCCAAACCGAGGCGTCCGCCATGTCGACAACGGTCCTCATCGTCGACGACGATCCGGTGCAGCGGCGCCTCGCGGAGGCGATGGTGCGCCGGCTGGGCTTCGAGGCCCGGGTCGCCGAGAACGGCGAGCAGGGCCTCGGCCTGATGCGCGGACCCGATTCCATCGGCGTGGTGCTGCTCGACCTCGTGATGCCCGGCGGCCTCGACGGACTCGCGGTGATGGCCGAGATGCGCCGGTCCGGCCTCGAGATCCCGGTCATCGTCCAGACCTCCAACGGGTCGATCGACGCCGTGGTCAACGCCATGCGGGCCGGCGCGGTGGATTTCGTGGTCAAGCCCGCCGGGGCCGAGCGGCTCCAGGTCTCGATCAAGAACGCGCTCAAGGTCGACCAGCTCGAGGAGGAGGTCCGTCGGATGCGCCGGCGCGCCTCCGGCTCCCTGAGCTTCCGGGACCTCAGCTCGAAGAGCCCGGACATGGACCGGGTGATCCGGCTGGCCGAGCGCTCGGCGAAATCCAACATCCCGGTGCTGATCGAGGGCGAATCCGGCGTCGGCAAGGAGGTGCTGGCCCGGGCGATCCAGGGGTCGGGCGACCGGCGCGGCAAGGCCTTCGTCACCGTCAATTGCGGGGCGATCCCCGACAACCTGGTGGAATCCACCCTGTTCGGCCACGAGAAGGGCGCGTTCACCGGCGCCACAGAGCGCCATATGGGCAAGTTCGTCGAGGCCTCGGGGGGCACTTTGTTCCTCGACGAGATCGGCGAACTGCCCCTCGACGCCCAGGTAAAGCTCCTGCGCGCCCTTCAGGAGGGCGAGGTCGATCCGGTGGGGGCCAAGCGCAGCGTGCGCGTGGACATCCGCCTGATCTCGGCCACCAACCGCTCGCTCCTCGACCTCGTGAAGCAGGGCCGGTTCCGCGAGGATCTCTATTACCGCCTCAACGTCTTCCCCATGACCCTGCCGCCCCTGCGGGCGCGCCGCGAGGACATCCCCGATCTGGTGCGCTCGTTCAGCGCCCGGTTCGCGGCGGAGGAGGGCAAGAAGGTCCGGAGCATCACGCCCGAGGCCATGGCGCTGCTCACCCGCTACGGCTGGCCCGGCAATGTCCGCCAACTCGAGAACGCGCTGTTCCGCGCGGTGGTGCTGGCCGATGGCGACGAGCTCACCGTCGCCGAATTCCCGCAGATCGCCGCGCAGGTGGAGGGGTTCGAGATCCGCATCCCCGCCGCCCCCGCCCAGCCGATGGTCCCGTTCGGGATGCCGGAGCCGGTGCGGGAACTCGTCCGTGTGGAGGTGCGCGATCCGCACGCCATGAGCCTCGTCGCCGAGGAGACCGGCGAGATGAAGACCATGGATGGCCTCGAGGCCGAGATCATCCGCTTCGCCCTGCAATTCTACCGCGGCCGCATGTCCGAGGTGTCCCGCCGCCTCGGAATCGGCCGATCCACCCTCTACCGCAAGCTCAAGGATCTCGGCCTCGACGGGGACGAGAAGACCGAAGAGGCGGCCTGACCCGCCCGGCGGCGGAAGGCTGACGCGACGTCGAGCCTCAGTTACGCTGCGGCTGCGGTGCCCTCCGGCTTTCCGGGCGGCACCGTATCCGCGAAGTTCGTGCCGTTGCACACCCTCGCGCTCGCGCGGATCATCTTAAAGACCTGGTCGGCCGGGACGGTCGATCCTGAGGAGTTCATCCATGGGCGTCACGCGCTCCGCCTCCGTCGCCCTGTCCGCGCTCATCGCGGGATGCGTCGGCTATGGCGCCCACGCCCAGGCGGTCGGGGGCAATCCCGACCCGCAGGCGGCGCCGATGATCCGCAGCGCGGCGGTGGATGCCGTCGCGGCGCCCCAGGCGGATGCGCCCGCCCTCGGCACGCTCCCGGCCGCCGCCCCCGGGACGGAGTCCGGCAAGAGCGATCCCGGCAAGACCGATCCCGGCAAGAGCGATCTCCTGAAGGCCGGGACGGCCCCGGCCGAAACGCCCAGGACCGAGGCGCCCCCGTCCCCCGACGCCGCGCCCGCCCCGGCGGCGGAGGCCCCCACCCCGCCCCCGCTGCCGAGCGATCCGCAGGGAGCGGCGGTGGCCGCGCGGCTGGCCGATCACGCGCCGCTGCTGCCCCGCCTGACCACCAAGGAGCGCGAGGCGATCCAGGCCTTCTACGCGCTCGGCGCGTTCAAGCCGGTCTGGATCGTCGACGGCGCCTACACGCCGGCCGCCAAGGCCGCCGCCGCGCGCCTGGCCGCCGCCGGCGAGGACGGCCTCGTGGCCTCCGCCTATCCGGTGCCGGTTCTGGGCACGCAAGGCCTCACCGAGGCGCAGGTCGCCGAGGCCGAGCTGAAACTCTCGGCGGCGGTGGCGCTCTATGCCCGCGACGCCCGCGGCGGCCGCATCGCCCTCGCCAGCCTGTCGCGGCTGATCACCCCGGCCCTCGACCTGCCGGCTCCCGACGTGGTGCTCGGGCGCGTCGCCTCGGCCGGGCCTCAGGCCGGCGCCGTCCTCCAGGCCTACAACCCCGCCCAGCCCGGCTACCTCGCCCTGAAGCGCCGCCTCGCCGCGGCGCGGGGCGGCCACGCGCCGGCCGGCGAGCCCACGGTGCAGCTGCCCGCCGGGCCGGTGCTGAAGCTCGGCATGCACGATGCCCGGGTGCCGGCCCTGCGCAGCCGCTTCGGCCTCACCACCCGCAGCGCCGGCACCCTCGACGCGCCCTCCGGCGACCCCGAGACCTACGATGCGGCTGTGTCGGAGGCCGTGGCGGGCTTCCAGCGCCGCCGTGGTCTGCCCGCCACCGGCACGCTCACCGGCCTCACCGTGGCGGCCCTGGGCCGGCCCGACGCCGCCCCGCGCCTGGATGAGAGCGAGGCCGCCCTCCTGGTCAACATGGAGCGCTGGCGCTGGCTGCCGTCCGATCTCGGGCGCGACTACGTGATGGTGAACATCCCCGAGCTGAAGGTGCGGGTGTTCAAGGACGGGCAGGTGCGCGACGAGGCCCGCGTGATCGTCGGCAAGCCCGAGAGCCCGACGCCGATCTTCTCGGGGCTGATGGAATACGCGGTGGTCAACCCGTCCTGGAACGTGCCGCCCTCGATCATGAAGAACGAGTTCCTGCCGGGGCTGGCCCGCGACCCGAACTACGCCGCCCGGCGCGGCTACGAGGTGATCTACCGCAACGGTCAGGTCTCGGTCCGCCAGCCCCCGGGCGAGCGCAACGCGCTGGGCTTCATCAAGTTCATGTTCCCCAACAACCACGCGGTCTACCTGCACGACACGCCCAACCGCACCCTGTTCTCGGGCAGCCAGCGGGCGCTGAGCCATGGTTGCGTGCGGGTGGACGATCCCTTCCGCTTCGCCGACGCGGTGCTGCCGACGGCCTGGTCGGGCGAGCGGCTGAAGAAACTCATCGGCAAGGGCGAGCGCACCATCCGGCTCGCCGAGAAGCTGCCGGTGCACCTGGCGTATTTCACCGTGTCGGCCGACGATTCGGGCGGCCTGCGCACCCTGCCGGACCTCTACAGTTACGATGCGCGGATGAA
The DNA here is from genome assembly GCA_022702195.1 of Beijerinckiaceae bacterium. Taxonomy (GTDB): domain Bacteria; phylum Pseudomonadota; class Alphaproteobacteria; order Rhizobiales; family Beijerinckiaceae; genus Methylobacterium. The sequence continues at coordinate 3,866 of JAKONB010000497.1, forward strand.
GATCGCCCTCGGGCTCAGCCCCGGCAGCCTGCTGGTGGCCAAGGCCCAGGCCAAACCGGCCAAGCCCGTGGTCACGGTCAGGCCGGCGCGCCCCGCCCCCGCCCTGCGCGCGCCCGAGGAGGCGGAGATGCGGCGCAGGCCGGTCCGCGAGGCCCGGTCCGAGGCCGGGATCGCCCCGGTCCGCGCGGCGCGCAGCGCCATCCCCCGGCCGCCGGCCGATGTCGGCGAGCCCGACCTGTGGACCCCGCCGCCGAGCCGCCCCTCCACCGGCTGGTGGTAGCGGTTTCGATCCAGGTCCGGTCTCCGGGGGGCTCGATGCGGGAGACCCGCGCTTTCCCTCTCCCGGAAGGAGGGGGAAGGGTCCGAAACCGTATGACGAAGTCCGCGCGGTGGATTCTGTCCGCAAGGCTCCTTCGCCTGTGGCATCGAAGCCACGCACCCACAGGATCGGCGATGGCTGTGTGTTCCGCCACACCGAGCGGCACCTTTTCGCCACGGTTGCGACTTAGCCGTTAAGACACGAACCGGCGAAGCGCTGAAGGACCCGGTAACCGGACGTTTACGGTTTTCGGCAACCTTGCGTTCACCATGATCCGCGTGCGATGCGCGCGGTCTGGCAGAGGGTGTGACGATCGTGCGTAAGCTGCTGCGGGCCGGACTTGTCTCGGCCGATCGTCCGCGTCTCCGGCGCCTCGCCATCGCCGCTTCCGGCATCGCCCTCGCCCTGGTCGCCGGCACGCGCGGCACCCAGGACGCGGTGGCCAACGGCGACACCCGCACCCTCTCGATCTACCACAGCCACACCAAGGAAAGCCTCACCGTCACGTTCAAGCGCGACGGGCGCTACGACCGGGCGGCCCTCGAGCAGCTGAACTGGCTCCTGCGCGACTGGCGCGTGGACGAGCCGACCAAGATGGATCCGCGCCTGTTCGATACGGTGTGGGAGGCCTACCGCTCCGTGGGCTCGGCCGAGCCGATCACCGTGGTCTCGGCCTATCGCTCGCCCGGCACCAACGCGATGCTGCGCCGCCGCTCCAAGATGGTGGCCGAGTACAGTCAGCACATGCTCGGCAAGGCGATGGATTTCTACCTGCCGGACGTGTCGATCGACCAGATCCGCGCCGTGGGCATGCGGATGCAGCGCGGCGGCGTCGGCTGGTATCCCCGCGCCGGCTCGCCCTTCGTCCATCTCGATGTGGGGTCGGTCCGGTCCTGGCCGCGCATGACCCACGAGCAGCTCGCCCGGCTGTTTCCCGACGGCAAGACCGTCCACCTGCCCAGCGACAACCGTCCCCTCCCCGGCTACGAGCAGGCCCGCGCCGAGGTGCTGGCCCGGGGCGGCACGGTGCTGGGCGTCACCCAGGTGGCGCAGATGGAGGAGGACGAGGGACCGAGCATCAAGGGCTTCTTCGCCAGCCTGTTCGGCGGCGGGTCGAGCTCCGAGCCAGCTGCCCCGCCGGTGGTGGTCGCCGCGCCCAAGGCGCGCGCGAAACCGGCGCCGACGGTCCTGGTGGCGAGTGCCGACCCCGACGACCAGACCGGCGCCCGGGCCGCCCTCGCCTACGCGGCCCCCGCCGCCAGCGAGACCCTCAACACCGCCCTGCTGCGCCGCGACGGGCGCGACGCCCAGGCGCTCCTCACCGGGCAGGCGCCGGCCGCCGCAGGGCCGGCCGCCGATCCGGTAGCTGTGGCCGAGCCAGTGCAGGCATCCATCCCCCTGCCCCCGCGCCGGCCCTCGGAATTCGCCGCCATTGCCGCCGCCCTATCGATGCCGCTGCCGCCGCCCCGCCCGCCGATCCAGGTGGCGGGTCTCGGAACCGCCGGCCTCACCAATTCCGGCATGGCGAATCCCGGCATGGCGAAGCCCGGCATGGCGAATCTCGCCGCCGCCCCCGTTCAGGCCCCCGCCCCCGTCCGCGCCGCCCGCCTCGTCCCGGCCGATGCCGATCCGCGCACGCAGCTGCGTGCCCTGTTCGCCGCCGCCGCGCAGGGCGATCCGCTCCCGGCCGCCCGGTCCACCCCCATCCATGTCGCGACCGCCCGCGCCAGGCCCGGTGACGCCCCCGCGGGGCTGGTGGCCCAACCGGCCGCCGCCCTGGCCACCCGGTTCTCCACCCGCGGCCCCGCCGACGACCTCCCGGCCGCCCGCTTCTCGGGCTCGGCCACCCGCGCCCTCCCCGGCGGCCGCTGAGGCCGACCGGCCCCCGCGCTCGGGGGCGTATCCCATCATACGAAGTTCGATCGACTCCGTCGGCATGGCGGAGCCCGGCTCCGCTCGGGCACCGCGCCGGCTTGGCGCGATACGGTGTTCGCGTCGATCGAGGGGAGACCGGATCGAACGGGCGCGCAGGGACGCGATCGCGCGCGGGCCGTCGCTCCGGCCCAGAATCACCGCATGACCGGATTGTGATCGGCCGTTGCTTCGCATCGTGCGAAAGAACACGTCGGTTTGTCGAAGATCCCAAGGAACACGGGAGAGTTTCGCCGGATTAACCGAGCATGGGTTGGCTACACTGGTGTGATGATCGGCCGATAGCGGTCCGACGGGCTCAACCGGAAGACTCACACGAGGCATTGGCCAAATGCAGGCCCCGCCGCCCGAAAAATGTACCAAAGAAGACAAATCTTCTGATGCCGATTGCAACGAAAAGTTGCCGTGTATCGGAGGTATTTGTCTTCTCTATCCTGCAAATGAGGGACGACCTCGTCCCGCGCGCCTGTCATGGATATGCGGGCACGTCCGAGGGTCCGGAGCAGCTGTGATGTTCGCCTTCAGTGTCATCTGCCTGATCGTCGGGGTCGGGACCGCCGGCATCTCGGACCGGTATCCGCACAGGGGCGCGGCGCTCGAGCGGATCGCCGGGTGCCTGATCCTGGCCGGCCTGATCCCGATCGGCGCCGGGCTGCCGCTGTTTCGCTGAAGCGCGGCGGCGTGGACGCGCGCGAGCCCCGCGACGGACCGATCGCGGGGCTCTCCGAAGATGGCGATTCGCGTGTCCGGCGAAGGGGTCGGGTGCCCTCCCGGAGGGCCTACACCATGCCCAGCGCCTGCATGTAGAGTTCGAGGATCGCTTCCTCTTCCTGGCGCTCGGCGTGGTCCTTCTTGCGCAGGGAGATGATCCGACGCAGGGCCTTCGTGTCGAAGCCCGTGCCCTTGGCCTCGGCGTAGACGTCCTTGATGTCGGAGGCGAGGCCGGCCTTCTCCTCCTCCAGGCGCTCGATGCGCTCGATGAAGCTCTTGAGCTGGTCGGCGGCGACCGAGGAGGCGTCGACGGCGGGTGCGGCGGATGCGGCCATGATCGTCACAGATCCCTGATGCGAGGGGGCGCATCGCGAGATCGCTCGAATGCGCCGGAACCGCTTCGATAGTCGGTCAAGCTTACCGGGATGTTACGGTGCCGGGGCGCAGGCCGGACAATTCAAGGCAAGTCACTGATATTACTAGGTAATGCTCGGGAAACCGTGATGTCGCGCCTCGCGGTGCCCCACGCAACGCCCGGCCGCCGCGTCCCGCCCGACGCCGGGCGCAGCGGCCGGCGTTTCGTGAGGGACGCTCAGTGCGGCTCGGCCGCCGCCTTGGCGAAGCCCGCTTGCTGCTCGGGCGTCGCCTCGCTCTGGTGCAGCCGTTTCCACTCGGCATAGGGCATGCCGTAGACCCGCTCGCGGCTCTCGTCCTTGGTGAGCGGCACGTCGGCCGCGTCGGCCGCGTCCTTGAGCCAGTTCGACAGGCAGTTGCGGCAGAAGCCCGCCAGGGTCATCAGGTCGATGTTCTGAACGTCGGTGCGCGTCTGCAGATGCGCCACGAGCCGGCGGAACACCGCCGCCTCCAGTTCGGTGCGGGTGGCGGGGTCGATCGTGTTCAACTCGGTCATCGGTGGCGTCTCCTGTCCCCGACAGGTCGTCCCGGAGCGCCGATCCGTCAAGCGGGCGCGGACCGCCCCGGGCTTTGCCGGCGTGCCCCCCGGATGGCAGAAGCGCCCGGACGCACGCCGCCTCCGGCCCGGTGACGAGGACCCCCCATGACGCTGTCGAGCGACGACGACCTGACGGCGCTCAAGCGGATCGGCCGCATCGTCGCCGACACGCTGGAGGAGATGGGCCGGGCCATCGAGCCCGGCATGACCACCCGCGAGCTGGATCGGCTCGGGCGGACCCTCCTGGAGGCGGCCGGGGCGCGGCCGGCCCCCGAGATGGTCTACGCGTTTCCGGGCGCCACCTGCATCAGCGTCAACGAGGAGGTCGCCCACGGCATCCCGGGGGATCGCCGGATCCGACCGGGGGATCTCGTCAACATCGACGTCTCCGCCGAGAAGGACGGCTACTTCGCCGATACCGGGGCGTCGTTTCCGGTGCCGCCGGTGACGCGGGCGGTGGAGCGCCTGTGCAAGGACGGGCGCCGGGCGATGTGGACCGGCCTGCGCCAGGTCGGCGCCGGCAAGCCCTTGTCCGGGATCGGGCGGGCGGTGGGCGCGTTCGCGCACCGGCACGGCTACACCCTGGTGCGCAACCTCGCCAGCCACGGGGTCGGCCTCTCCCTGCACGAGGAGCCCACCGAGATCGCCACCTGGCCCGACGCCTCCGAGCGGCGGATCATGTCGGAGGGGCTGGTCTTCACCGTGGAGCCGTTCCTGTCGCTCGGCGCCACCTTCGCGGAGGATGGCGACGATCCCTGGACCCTCTACAGCCAGCCCCGCGCCCTCACGGTCCAGTACGAGCACACCGTCGTCGCCACCCGCAATGGACCGCTGATCCTCACCATGCCGGGGTGACGGGTGCCGGACCCGTCTTCGCGCGGCGCGATCCGCCTTTCGGGCGGGGGGGCTAGTACCAAAGGGTGAGGGGCCGGATATTTGAATCCGCCCGGATTCATGAAATCAGTCAGATCTCAAGGGCGTGTGTTCGAATATAGAGTGGGGCCGGTGAAGACTCATCGGAGTTTTATCAAACAAATATCAGTTTCGACGGCGATTGTAGGGGTGGTTTTCTTGGCCTCCCTGCCGGCGCGGTCCTGGGCGCAGCCAGGGGATGGCCGGGACGCCCCCGATTCCCTCCGGACCCCCGATCCCGCCGCCCGGACATCCAACCGGGCACGCCCCGGACTCGCGCCGGAGAGGCGGCCGGATCTCGCGGTGGAAGGCCGGGACGTGATCGGCGAGGTCGGGCGGCCGATCCCCCTGAAGGTGTCCATCCGCCAGACCGGCGACGTCACCGTGGAGGGCATTCGCCTGCTCGGCCTTCCCCCCGGTTCCATGGTCGGGGACCTGGTGCACATCGTCAAATCCAACGACGGCGACGACATCGTCGATCTGACCGATTGGAGTCTGGCCGACCTTCGGATCACCCTGCCGGAGAAGGCGAGCGCCCGGTTCAAGCTGTCCTTCTCCGTCATCTGGAAGCCCCGGTCGAGTGAGTCCATCGAGGTCAGCTCGGCCGAGTTCACCGTGAGGACCGTGGCGGGGCCAGGAACGGTCCGGCCGGGGCAGGCCCGGCCGGGGGGCGACACGCCGTCCGCGGACGCGGCCGGGGCGGAAACGCGGGTCTCGGACCAGGCGGCGCGGGAGGCGGCCGGCCCGCCCCCCCTGCCCCGGCCGACCCCGAATGCCGCCCTCCCCGGAGCGAACCCGCCCCGATCCGACGGGCCGGCCATCACGGGGGCGGGCATGACGGGGGCGGCCGCCCGGCCGGATCCCGGCCGCGAACGGGGCGAGGCCCGCGCCCCGGCGGCCCTCGAAACCCGGCCCCGCCCGGCGGCGCCGTCCGGCACCGCCCCGGCCCCGCCCGTCGCGGCGGACTCGCTGGTGGAGCGGGCCAGGGGCCTGATCAAGCGCGGGGACATCAGCGGGGCGCGGCTGTTCCTCGAGCGGGCGCGGGCGCGCAACGAGCCGGAGGCGACGTACCTGCTGGCGCAGACCTGGGACCCCGAGGTGCTGCAGCGCTGGAACGTGCTCGGCCTGCGGCCCGACCCCGAACGCGCCCGGGCGCTCTACGCCGAGGCGGCGGAGCGCGCCCGCGGGACCGATCCATCGCTGGCGGCGACGCGCCGCTGAGCCGTCGCGAAACATCCGGGAGAAACGGGACCCATGCCGAGCCTTGCCAGACGCGCCGCCCTCGCGGGGCTGATCCTCCTGATGGCCGCGCCCGCCCACACCGTCCGGGCGGCGCCCGCGCCGGCCGAGGACGAGCCCGCCACCGAGGCGGCCCTGGGCGAGCGCATGAACGCCCACACGGTGGCGGTGGTCACCGGCACGCCGGGCGGGACCTATTTCCGCATGGGGGCGGAACTCGCCTTCGTGCTCAACAACGGCAACCAGCTTCGGATCCTGCCGATCCTCGGCAAGGGCGCCGGCGAGAACGCCTACGACATCCGCTTCCTCAAGGGCGTCGATCTCGGCTTCGTCCGGACCGACACGCTGCAGCAATTGCGCAACGACAAGCGCCTGCGCAACATCGAGCAGCACATCCAGTTCGTCGCCAAGCTGTTCAACGACGAGTTGCATATCATCGCGCCGAACGCGATCAAGACCGTCGCGGACCTGGCGGGCAAGCGCGTGAGCTTCGACGTCAAGGGCAGCGGCACCGATTACAGCGGCCGGGCGATGTTCCGCGAACTCGGCGTCACCGTGGAGGCCGTCAACGTCGACCAGCCCACCGCCCTGGAGATGCTGCGCAAGGGCGACTTGACCGCGATGGTCTCGGTGGCGGCCAAGCCCGTGCCGGTGATCGCCGAATTCGATCCGGGCGACCGCTTCCACTTCGTGCCGACGCCCTTCCCGGACCGGATCAACGAGGCCTACGTGCCGGCCACGCTCTCGGGCGCCGATTATCCGCGCTTCGGCCGGGGCGAGACGGTGGACACCCTGGCGGTGGGCACGGTTCTGGGCGTCTACAACAGCCCCCGGGGATCGCCCCGCTACGACAAGCTCGTGCGCTTCGTGGACGCGTTCTTCGGGCAGTTCGACCGGTTCCTGGCGCCCCAGCGCCACCCGAAATGGCGCGAGGTGAACCTCGCCGCCTCGGTGAGCGGCTGGACCCGGTTCCGCCCGGCCCAGGACTGGCTCGACCGCCACCGCGACCAGGGCGTGGCCTCCCAATCGGAACTCGACCGCTTCCTCCAGTCCCAGCCCGCGCGACCGGCGGGCAAGGAGGAGGTCTATCAGGCCTATCTGAAGTGGCGCCAGGCCCGGTAGCCCGTCTCGAATGTCGTCCCGCGCGAGCCAGGCTATGATGGCCCGGCCGAATTGTCTTGGATGCGCGGCCTCATGTTGATTCTCCCTGTCACGAAGGAGTGATGGGGGAATGATTGCGACGAAATGCTGCCGTTTCCTCGGCCAGGCACACGTTTCATGGCAAAGTAGGAGATCGTTAACGCAAGGATTTGACGAAGAGCAAAGACTTTTAGCCTGATGGCGGAGGCATGATGCTCACCTTCGTCACGTTTCTCGAGAGCCAGGCGGTCAGTTTCGTTCTGGCGGCGGTGACCATCTGCACGCTCAGCGCCTGGCTGATGGTGCACCTGCTGCGGAGGGCCGAAGCGCCCCCGCGGGGGCGCGGGGTCCGGTGGCATCTGGGCGCCGCGCTGGCGGCCGGCCTCGGGGTCTGGACGACGCACTTCATGGCGATGCTCGGATATCGCACCGACATCATCCTGGGCTATCATTACGGCATCACCCTGGCCTCGGCCGGGATCGCGGTCCTCTCGGTCGGCCTCCCCTTCGCCCTGTCGGCGGTGCCATCGAACCGATCGATGCGGGGGGCCTTCGGCGCGGTGGCGGGGCTCGGCATCGGCGCCATGCACGTCACCGGCATGGCGGCCCTGGAAGGCTGTGTGGAGAGTCAGTCCCTCCGGGCCAACGCCCTCGCCTGCCTGTGGGGGGCGACGTTCCTGGGGGTGATGCGCCTGCTGCCCGAAGGACGCCGCTCCTCCGTCGCCTCCTGCCTGCTGATCGTCGCGGCGGTCTGCGGAACGCACTTCCTGTCCCTGGCCGGAACCGGCATCGTCGGACCGGGCATCGGCGACCATCCGCCGAACATCCAGGTGACCCTGAGCATCCTCACGGCCGCCGGAGCGGCGTTCCTGATCCTGGGGGCCTTCATCGCGCTGGAGGCGACCCGACGGTTCGAGGCGCAGGAGACGGCGCATCTGAGGGTTCTGGCCACCGCCCTCCAGAACATGTCGAACGGCATCCTGACGATCTCCCACCGGGGCACGATCGAGCTCTACAACCACCGCCTCTGCGGGATGCTCGGCCTCTCGCCGGACGTGGTGTTCGTGGGCATGCGCCTCGACCGGTTCCTGCAGATCACGGGCGAGGCCAACGGCTGGGATGCCGATCGGGTCGCCAACGTGGCGCACAACCACCGGCTCTGGATGGGCCGGGACGGGGAGACCCGGGTCGAGCATCATTTCGACGACGGGCGGATCCTGTCGATCGCCTGCCAGCCGGTCGCCTCCGGGGCGGTCCTGACCTACGACGACGTGACCCGGGACCGGCGCGCCCAGGCGGAGATCTCGCACCTCGCCTGTCACGATCCCCTGACCGGGCTGTCCAACCGGCGCGGACTCAGCGAGGGCCTGCTCGCCCGGCATCGCGACCGCGCGCCTTCCAGCCTGCTCCTGCTCGACCTCGACCGCTTCAAGGCCGTCAACGACACGTTCGGACATGCGGTCGGCGATCGGCTCCTGATCGCGGTGGCGGCCCGGCTGCGCGGTCGATTCGGCGGCGATGGCTTCATCGCGCGGCATGGGGGCGACGAACTCGCGATCCTGGTCCACGGCGATCCCGTGCGCGGGGAGGACCTGGCCCGGCGGATCGTCCAGGAGATCGAGCGGCCCTATACGCTCGACGGCGTGACGGTGGTGATCGGCTGCAGCATCGGCCTCTGCGGCGTCGGCGACAGCATTGGCCCCGACGACCCGATGCAGCGGGCCGACATCGCCCTCGACGAGGCCAAGCGGCGCGGGCGCGGTCAGGTGGTCCGCTACGAGCCCGGCATGATCGAGGCGATCGCCGCCCGCGGCCATCTCGCGAACGATCTGCGGGCTGCGCTGGCCCAGCAGCAGTTCCACCTCGTCTATCAGCCGATCATGGCGCTGGCGACCGATCGGGTCGTCTCCTTCGAGGCGTTGATCCGCTGGAACCATCCGCATCGCGGCCTGGTCCCGCCGGACGATTTCATTCCCCTGGCGGAGGAGAACGGCCTGATCGTCCCGATCGGGCAATGGGTTCTGGAGGAGGCCTGCCGCGAGGCGGCCCAGTGGCCCGCCGGGCAGCACCTCGCCGTCAACGTGTCGGCGGTGCAACTGCGCTCGCCGGATCTGTTCTCGCACGTCACCGAGGCGCTGGCACGGAGTGGCCTGCCCGCGCATCGCCTGGAGCTCGAACTCACCGAGACCGCCCTCGTCGAGGACGGGCGCCAGATCGCCCATACCCTGAAGGCGCTGCGGCAGCGCGGCATCCGGATCGCGATGGACGATTTCGGGACCGGCTACTCGTCCCTGGCCCATCTGCGCGATCTGCCCCTCGATCGGATCAAGATCGACCGGAGCTTCGTCGCCGCGGCGCTCACCGACACGCCGTCGCTCGCCGTCATCAGGGCCGTGACCCAGATGGGCCGCGACATGGACATCCCGACCCTGGCTGAGGGCGTGGAGAGCCAGGAGCACCTCGACCTGCTGCGATCGATCGGGTGCGACGCGGTGCAGGGCTACCTGATCGGCCGCCCGGCCCTCCCGGTCCCGGGCCGCGCTCCGGGCGACCTCGAGCGGGCGGCCTAGGGCATCGCCCCGACAGGTGGTCTCGGGCTTTCGGACGAAGACGACGCGCAAACAACACCCTGGCGCGGCGTCCTGGATCCGATTGCCAGGACGCCGCGCTGGCCGACATCCGCTGCCTGCTGCGCGCTCTCAACCGCCGTTCTCCTGGTCGAACGGAGCGGATGTCGACGCTCGATCCCCAGACACTGGGTCCTCGCCGCGCAGCGCGCGGGTCAGCGCGTCGCGAAACAGGGCGATTGGTCGGCGCAGGCGGCCGGTATTCGGTCGATGCACCAGCCAAGAGCGGATCACCGGCGCGAAGTCCGGCAGGTCGATCGGGCGGACCTGTTCGGACCAGGAACTGCGGGCGAGGTGCGCCGGCGTCACCAGAGCCAGACCCATGCCGCGCGCGGCGAGCGACAGCCGCAGATCCGTGCTCGGCGCTTCGACGCCGACGACGAAGCTCAGGCCTTCCGCCTCGAAGCGGCGGCGTAAGGTGGTGCGGAAGCCGCAGCCCGTCTGCCCGACCACCCAGGCGTGGCGGGCGAGGTCGCGCAGGGTGACTGTCTGGGGCAGGTCGAGCCCCCGCGCGCCGACCACGATCACCGGCTGTTCGGCGATCGCCTCCGCGGTCAGTTCCTCCGGCGGGCGCGTGCCGTCCGGCAGGCTCAGCGCCGCCGCATCCGTCTGGTTGCGCAGCACCTCCTCCGACAGGCTGGGCGACCACCCCGTCGTGATCCGCACCGACAGATCCGGGAATGCCTCGCGCAGGGCATCGACGGGATCGGCCAGCGCCGCCTCCGACAGGTCGAGGCTGACGCCGATGCGAAGCTCGCCGCGGATCGCCCCGTTCGGCGCCGCGCCACTGCGCAGGTCCTCGATCGACTGGATCACCCGGCGGCCGTGCTCGTAGGCCTCGCGGCCGGCGAGCGTCGGCCGCAGCGGCTTGGCCGGCCGTTCGAACAGGGCGGTACCGAGCTGCTCCTCCAGGTTCTGCACCCGGCGCGTCACGCCGGGCTGGGTCAGATTGAGCCGAGCGGCCGCTGCCATGATCGAGCCGGTCTCGATCACCGCGAGGAAGGCTTCGATGTCGCGCGTGTTCATGCGAATCTCGCATATACGGATGGATAATCCTTGATTTGTATCATGAGGCCGGGCGCGTCACATCCCGATCGGAGCGAGGGAGGACGCCATGGCATCACGCACGGACAAGGCAGGCCGCGTTGCCGCCGGGGCGACGGCGCACCCGATCGCGGCGGGACAGGGGATCGCGCGCGGAACGGTGTGGTTCCTGGCCCTCTCGGTCGGGGTGATCATCGTCAACCTGACGGCGCCGCAGACGCTGGTCGGCCCGATCGCCGCGGATCTCGGCCTGCCGCCGGCTCAGGCCGGGCTCGTCGGTACGGCAAGCCTGCTCGGCTACGCCACCGGCCTGTTCTGTCTCGTCCCGCTCTCCGACCTCGTCGAGAACCGGCGCCTGACGATCGCCATGCTCGGAGCCGCCGTGCTGGCGGCATTCGCCGCGGCGGCGACGCGCGCGGCCGTGCCCTTCCTTGCCCTGCTCTTCGTCCTGGGGGCTGCCTGCTCGGCGATCCAGGTGCTCGTGCCGATCGCCGCGGCGATGGCCCGCGCTTCGGAGCGAGGCCGTGTGGTTGGCGACGTGATGAGCGGATTGATGGTCGGCATCCTGCTGTCGCGCCCCCTCGCGAGCCTCGTCGCCGACCTCCTTGGCTGGCGCGCCTTCTACCTGCTCTCCGGGGCGAGCATGGCCGTGCTGATCCCGCTGATGCGCCTACGCCTGCCGGTGCGCCTGCCGGAAGCGCGCACCGGCTATCCGGCCCTGCTCGCCTCGCTCGGGACGCTGCTGCGCCGGGAGCCCGTGCTTCGGCGCCGCGCATTGACGGCGGCTTTCGGGCTCGCCGCCTTCAGCGTGTTCTGGACGGCGGTGGCCTTGCGCCTCGAGGCGCCGCCCTTCGACTTCGACCAACGCCACGTCGCCCTGTTCGCGCTCGCCGGCGCGAGCGGCGCGGTGGTCGCCCCCTTCGCGGGCCGGGCCGGCGACCGCGGCTGGAGTCGCCCGCTCCTCGTCGCCGCCCATCTCCTGACGATCCTCGCCTTCGGCCTCGCCTGGCTCGCGGACCGCGTGGGTGGCGGCCTGGCGCCAGCGCTGGCAGGGCTGACGCTGGCTGCCGTCGTCGTCGATATCGGCGTGATCGGCGATCAGACGCTCGGGCGCCGCGCCGTGAACTTGCTGGCACCGGAGGCGCGCGGCCGTGTCAACGCGCTGTTCGTCGGCCTCTTCTTCCTTGGCGGTGCGGCCGGCTCGGGGATCGCGGGCTATGCCTGGGCGGAAGGCGGCTGGCCCCTCGTTTGCGCCGCAGGAGCCGGCTTCGGAGCGCTGTCCCTGCTCAGTGACCTCCTCGGCGGCGCGTCGCAGGCCTGATCTCATCGCGTCCGCGGAATGCGGGGGTGTGGCCGGCATTCTCGCCCGCCTCGACCGGAGCCCTCGGCCCATCTCGGCGCGCCTGGACCAGGACCTGCCCCGGTCGCCGGCCCGGGGGCGACGCCGGCCCGCGCCCCTGGCGCATCGTCCCGAACGGGGGTTGCCGGCTCTCGGACAAACACGACGCCAAAAGAAGACCCTGGCGCGGCGTCCTGGACCCGGTCTCTGGGACGCCGCTCTAGGGCAGCAGCGGCTTGAGCAGCCGGGCGAAGCGGTCGGCCCAGGCGATCTGGCGGTCCTCCCCGGCGATGAGGTCCTGGCGGATCTCCACCAGGGCGTTGCGCAGGCCCCGGGCGAGGGCGTGGCGGTCGATCGTGTCGCCCGGCAGGCCGCCGCCATAGGGCTGGTTGTCCCCGACCACGAGGTCGGCCGGATCGGCGCGGAGACCCGCGATGAGCGGCACGCTCAGGCGGTCGTCCCGGTCCCACAGGATGCCGACATGCCAGGGGCGCGGGATCGTGCGCCAAGCCGGGGTGAAGCTGTGGATCGTCACGATGGCGGGGGGCACGCCGGTGGCCAGGGCCGCGTCCACCGCCGCATCCACCGCCGCGTCGAACGGCGCGTAGAACCGGGCGAGGCGCGCCTGCTTGCCGGCCTCGTCGATCCGGGCATTGCCCGGCACGATCGCCCCGTCGGAGAGGCGCATCACCAGGGTCGGATCCTGGGCGCCGCGATTCGGGTCGATGATGAGGCGCGAGAACCGGGTGAGGATGGCGGGCGCCCCGAGCCGCGCCGCCAGATGCCGCGTCACCGCCGCCGCGCCGATGTCGTAGGCGATGTGGCGGGAGAATTCGGGCTCCGGCAGCCCGAGCTGCGCCAGATCCTCCGGTACGTGGTTGGAGGCGTGCTCGCAGATCAGCAGCAGCCCGCGGGCGGCGTCGCCCGGCACGATCTCGACGGGATGGGGTGGCAGCATGGGCACGCGGGGTCCGATACGGGCTTGAGACCGGGATGCAAGGGCGCGGCCGCGCCGGCGAGGGTCCTCAGACGGTCGCGACGCCTGCCAAAGAGGCCGCGGCGCTTGCCGAGGCGGCGGGCGTCGGGCACAGCACGTATCGCGGATCGCGCCGTGACGGCAAGAATCCGGTGGGAAATCACCGGGCGGCGGCGATCGCTGGATCGAGATACACGGACACGCCATGACCGCGCCCTCCCCCGACCGTTACACCGACGCCCGCACGCTCCTGCTCGGCTTCCTCGACGAGGCCATCGCCGCCGCCCATCCGGCCCGCTGCCTCGTGCCGCACCTGCCGGCCCCGGGGACCGGCCGCCTGATCATCCTCGGCGCGGGCAAGGCCGGCGGCTCCATGGCGGCGGTGGCGAGCCGCTTCTACCGGGAGGAGCACGGGGTCGATCCGGACCGCATCACCGGGCTGGCGGTGGCCCGCCACGGCTACGGCGAGGACGCGCCGATGATCCGCATGGTGGAGGCCGGCCATCCGGTGCCCGACCA
>JAKONB010000499.1 GCA_022702195.1 Beijerinckiaceae bacterium
TTGCCGCGGGCGAGGAGGAAGTTGCGGGCGTAGCCCGGCTTCACGTTCACGGTCTCGCCCATCTGGCCGAGCTTGGCGACGCGCTCGAGGAGGATGACTTCCATGGTCTTGGTCCTTGTGGATCGAGGGTGCGGGCCGCGTCGCGGGCCGCGATGCGGATGTCGGAGTGCCTCACGAAACTCCCGACCACCGCCCATTCTCGCGCGAAGCAGGACGGTGCGGCGGGAGTTTCGTGAGAGACACTCAGGTTCGGCCGGGCATGCCGCCGGGGCGGCGCCGGTCGAGGGCGGTGTCGGCGATGCCGAACAGGGTGAGGGCCAGCAGGGCCACGCCCTGGGTGACGAAGAGGATGATGTAGAGCCCGAACAGCAGGGCGAGCCGGGCTGGGCGGCCGCGGCTGCGATCGTGGAAGGCGCAGAGCCCCTGGATCGCGAAGGCGGCGCTGAGCGCACCCACCAGGGCGATGCCGAGGGTGCCCGGATAGCCGGGGATCACGGTCAGCAGCAGGCCGGCACCGAGCACGCCCAGTACCCGGCGCGGCATCATCGTCGCGGGCAGGTCGGGCCAGGGCCGGGGCAGGCGTCCGGAGATCCGCACGATGCGGGCGGCGGCCCAGACATAGAAGGTGAGCAGGACCGCGAGGCCGTGGGCGGCGAGCCCCGGAGCGATGGCGGCCAGCGCATCAGCGACCTCGGCCCTCGGATCAGGGGACGCCTTGGAATCGGCGGTTGCCTTGGAATCGGCATCGCCGGGGGCGGCCTGCGCCGGATCGGACCTGGCATCGGCATCCGGCGCGGATTGGGCCTGCGGCGGAAGCTTGACCAGAGTGCGGGTCATCCCGCGCATCTGGTTCTGGAAAGTCTCGTAATTCGGCGAGGCGATCACCGCGATGGCGACGAAAGCGAGGGCGGCGGTTCCGGCGGTCCAGGCGAGCAGGCGCCCGGTGGGATACCATTCGAGGCTGCCATCGGCGTTCGGGCGGCCGAGCAGGGCCAGGTAGGCCAGCCACCAGGCGGGCAGAGCGAGATAGGCGAGGAACCCGAGGCCGAGGAACGGCTCGACGACGCTGAGCGCGAGGCTGCCCGCGACGGCCGCCACCAGGGCGGCCTTGTGGCTCCAGCCGAGCCCCACGATCAGGATTGGGAGCGGAGCGAGCAGGTAGAGCAGGATGCCGAGCGCCGTGCCCTTCAGCAGCACGCCGAAGAGGAGGGCCGAGACGAGGCCCGCGCCGATACCGATGCCGAGAAACTGGATCATGAATTCCGCTGTCCCACTGTCCCGGTCCGGGCAGGGTTAGAGGCGAACCGCGTCGCCCCAACGAGTCCCGGTCGCGTCAGGCGGCCGGTACGGAGATGCCTCGGCCCGGCGAGAGCCGGACCGAGGCGGGGTGACTACTTGATCACGTAGGGGAGGAAGCCGAGGAAGCGGGCGCGCTTGATCGCCTGGGCGAGCTCGCGCTGCTTCTTGGCCGACACCGCGGTGATCCGCGACGGGACGATCTTGCCGCGCTCGGAAACGTAGCGCGACAGGAGCTTGACGTCCTTGTAATCGATCTTGGGAGCGTTCGGGCCCGAGAACGGGCAGGTCTTGCGACGACGGAAGAACGGACGGCGACCGCCGCCTGCACCACCACCAGCAGCCGCGGGGGCCGCGCCGGGTCCAGCACCAAATGCCATGACTTAAGCCTCCCCGCCGAAGGTACGCTCAGGGCGGTCGCCCCGGTCGCCGCGATCACCGCGCTCGCGGTCACCGCCGAATCCACCACCGCCGAAGCCCTCGTCGTCACGACGACGGCCGCGCTCACGATCCTTGCGGTCGTCGCGGTCACGCTTCTGCATCATCGCCGATGTCTCGGACTCGAGCTCTTCGACGCGGACGGTCATGAAGCGCAGGACGTCTTCGGAGATCTGCATCTGGCGCTCCATCTCGGCCAGGGCGGCCGGGGGGGCGTCGACGTTGAGCAGGGTGAAGTGCGCCTTGCGGTTCTTCTTGATGCGGTAGGCGAGGGACTTGACGCCCCACATCTCGATCTTCTCGACCTTGCCGCCATTGGCTTCGATGACGCCCTTGTAGGTCTCGACCATGGTCTCGACCTGCTGGGACGTCACGTCCTGGCGCGCCAGGAAGACGTGTTCGTAAAGAGGCATTAACGGGCCCTTCATGTCCAAAGGGACCCAACGGCACGGGTGAGGTGCGGAAAGAAGCGTCGGGCCGGTTCGTACGCGTTACACCCGGCGCCAAGCCCTTCGAGCCGTTTGAAGGCCCGAGCGGTTGATCGAAGGCGGAGACACGGGACGATGGAGCGAACTCCGCATGCCGGCAAGCCGGCACCGTCCGTTCAGCCCCCAGCCGGAGCGAACGCGAGTTGCGGCGCTTAGAGGAGTTTCGATGGTCTGGCAAGCGTTTCGTGTTGGCGCAGCCGCTCACCGGCCCTCCGCCGCACCCTCGGCGATTGTGACGCTGACGATGCCGGGGCGCTCGCGCAGCTTGGCGAGGAGGTCGTCGACGCCGCCGCGCGGCACGTGCACGAGGGAGATCGTGATCGCGTCGCGCCCGTCCGCATCCCCCGGCTGCACCACGAAATGGCGGATGCGCGACGCGTAGGGGCCAGCCAGATCCCGCAGATCCTCAATGGTGAGCGCGCCGCGTTCGGCCACGAGACGCAGATTCTGCCGCTGCATCCGTTCGCGGTAGCGCTCCTCGATCGGCTTCACACCGGCCAGGATCGCCAGCACGATCGCCGTGGTGGCGACGGCCGCCACGTAGAGGCCGGCCCCCGCCGCGAGCCCGATGGCGGCCACGGCCCAGAGGCTCGCCGCCGTGGTGAGGCCCTTCACCACCTCGCCGCGCAGCAGGATCGTTCCGGCCCCCAGGAAGCCGATGCCCGACACGACCTGCGCGGCGATGCGCGAGGGATCGAGCACGATGTTCGGCCGGCCCAGAATGTCCGAGAAGCCGAAGGCCGAGACGATCATGATCAGGCAGGAGCCGACGCAGACCAGCATGTGGGTGCGCATGCCGGCCGCCCAGGCCAGCCGCTCGCGCTCGAAGCCAATCACGCTGCCGAGCAGGGCCGCGACGCACAGCCGGCCGATGATCTCGACATTCCCCAGCATGGGGCGGCCGGCTACTTGTCCGGCTTCTCCGAGAGAATCGCGCCGGTCTTCGGATCGGCGTGGAACTGCATCTTGACGCCGTTCTTCACACCCTCGCCCTCCCAATGACCATCATCGGCCTCGAACTCGGTGATGCTGGTATAACCCGCCGCCATGAGCTTCTGCTTGACCTGATCCGCCGGCATCCAATCGGCGCCGGGCGTGTCGGCCCGGGCGATGCCGGTGGTGCAGAGGGCGAGCCCGAGGGCTGCGGCGAGGCGGATCGAGCGAGACATTCGGAGGTTCCTTGAGCCGGCAAAACGACAAATCCCCGATCCAACCGGCAAGGTGCATGTGGGTTCCGGCGATGGCTGGCGCCGACGCGGCGGCTACCGGATCGAGGCGGCGATGGCCTGCTGGATTCCCAGGATGTTGGCGCCCCGCTTCAAGGTCTTCTGGACCGGTTCGGCCCGCCCCGAGACCCAGATCTTCAGCTCGGAATCGAAATCGAAGCTGCCGGCCGTCTCCACCGAGAAGCAGGTGATCGCCCGGTAGGGCACCGTCAGGTAGGCGACCTTGCGCCCGGTGAGGCCCTGCTTGTCCACCAGGATCAGTCGCCGGTCGGTGAACACGATGAGATCGCGGATCACCCGGAAGGCGATCTGCACGGTCTCGCCCTCGGTGAGGATGCCGGCGAGCTGTTCGCCCACCTCCACCGCCGAGAGATCACTGCCATGCCCGAGCAGGCCATCGAGAAATCCCATCGCGTCCCGTTCCCCGTCCCGGCGTCGAACGCCTATGTAGGGGCGCGGCCGGACGCTTGGAACGACCCGGCGGCTTTTCTCGAAGATTGTGCGCGGAGCCCCGTTCGATGCCCTCGTCCCACCAGCGCCTCGGCGTGAACATCGACCACGTCGCCACCGTGCGCAACGCCCGCGGCGGGGCCTATCCCGATCCGGTCCGGGCGGCGCGGGAGGCGGTGGCGGCGGGTGCCGACGGAATCACCGCGCATCTGCGCGAGGATCGTCGGCATATCCGCGACGCCGATATGGAGACCCTCGCCCGCGAACTCACCGTGCCGCTCAATTTCGAGATGGCGGCCACGGACGAGATGGTTGCCCTGGCTTTGCGGTTGAGGCCGCACGCCGCCTGCCTCGTCCCGGAGAAGCGCGAGGAGCGCACCACCGAGGGCGGTCTCGACATCGTCGGCGGCCACGATCACCTGCGGCCCCGCATCGCCGCCCTCGGCGCGGCCGGGATTCGCGTCTCGCTGTTCGTCGAGCCCGACCGGGCGGTGATGGAGGCGGCCCGTCGCCTGGAGGCGCCCGTGGTTGAGTTGCATACCGGCACCTATTGCGAGGCGATGGCGGCGGGCGACCGCACCCGGATCGCGGCCGAACTCGCCCGGATCGCGCAAGCCGCCACCCATGGCGCCGGGCTCGGCCTCGAGATTCATGCCGGCCACGGCCTCGCGCTGGACAGCGTCGGTCCGGTGGCGGCCCTGCCCGAGATCGCCGAGCTCAATATCGGCCATGCCCTCATCGGCGAGGCGATTTTCGTCGGGCTGGCCCGGGCGGTGCGCGACATGCGGGCGGCGATGGACGCGGCCCGGCAAGGGCGAGCGGCATGATTCTCGGCATTGGCTCCGACCTCTGCGACATCCGCCGGATCGAGAAATCGCTCGCCCGCTACGGCGAGCGCTTCACCCGCCGGGTGTTCACCGAGGGCGAGCGGGCGAAATGCGATTCCCGCGCCGCCCGCGCCCCCTCCTATGCCCGGCGGTTCGCCGCCAAGGAGGCCTGCTCCAAGGCGCTCGGCACGGGCATGAGCCAGGGCGTGTTCTGGCGTGACATGGAGGTGGTCAACCTGGCCGGCGGCCGGCCGACCCTGCATCTCACCGGCGGCGCGGCGCTCCGGCTCGCCGCGATGGTCCCGGCGGGCCACGCGGCGCGGATCCACGTCACGCTCACCGACGATCCGCCGATGGCGCAAGCGTTCGTGATCATCGAGGCGGTGCCGCCCGACACGCCGCGGGGATAGCCGGCTTGTCCCTGCGTTGCGGCTCCTGTCCGCATGGTCTATGCCGCCGGTCATCACCAATGTCGGAAGACGCACGCTTTCGGGCCGATGGCGTCTCATCGAAGATCGCAGCCAGATGGAACGTGCCCGCGTGGACCACCAGACGAAACAGGACTTGAGGGCGGCCGAGACCGGAACCTGGGCCAGCATCAAGGAGACCCTGAAGGTCGGCGGCCAGGCGCTCCTGATCGCCCTCGTGGTCCGCACGCTCCTGTTCCAGCCGTTCAACATCCCGTCGGGGTCGCTGGTGCCGACGCTCCTGATCGGCGATTACCTGTTCGTCTCGAAATACGCCTACGGCTACTCGAAATATTCGCTGCCGCTGAGCGAGTACCTGCCCTTCACCGCCGATGGCCGGGTGTGGGGGGCGGCGCCCAAGCGCGGCGACATCGCGGTGTTCAAGCTGCCCAAGGACAACGCCACCGACTACATCAAGCGCGTCATCGGCCTGCCGGGCGACAAGATCCAGATGAAGTCGGGCCTGCTCTACATCAACGACGTGCCGGTCAAGCGCGAGCGCATCGCGCCGTTCGAGACCAAGGGGCCTTACGGTGAGCAGGCCAAGGCCGAGCAATATCTCGAGACCCTGCCCAACGGCGTGACCCACCGGGTGATCGAGCGCGACGGCGACAATGGCTATTGGGACAATACCGAGCCTTACCTCGTGCCGCAGGGTCGGTTCTTCATGATGGGTGACAACCGCGACAATTCCACGGATTCGCGCGATCTCGCCAATGTCGGATTCGTGCCGTTCGAGAATTTCGTCGGCAGGGCGGAGATGATCTTCTTCTCCATCGACGAGGGCTCGCCGGCATGGCAGATCTGGAACTGGCCGGCGAAGGTCCGCTGGGGCCGCCTGTTCACCACCATCCGCTAGGGATTGCGAACAACCGTGGACGAAGAGGCGCGTCCCTCCAGCCGGGCGCGGCGCGCGCCCCGTCCGAAGCCCGGCCTTGCCGTGCTCGAGGCCCGGATCGGCCATGTCTTCGCGAACCCGAAGCTATTGGCGCTGGCACTGACCCATGTGAGCAAGGCCGGCGGCAACGGGCGACTGGGCAGCTACCAGCGCCTGGAATTCCTCGGCGACCGGGTGCTCGGCCTCGCCATCGCGGACCTGCTCTACGCGGCCTTTCCCCAGATCGACGAAGGCGACCTGTCGCGTCGCCTTGCGGGGCTGGTGCGGCGCGAGACCTGCGCGGCCGTCGCCACCGCCTGGGATGTCGGTCCGCATCTCGCCCTCGGCCCCGGCGAGGTCCAGAGCGGCGGGCGCCGCAACCAGACCATCCTAGCCGATACCTGCGAATCCATTCTCGGCGCGGTGTTCCTCGATGCAGGCTACGAGGCGGCCAAGGCCATCGTCGACGCCGCGTTCTCGCCCGGCACCGATACGGCGGCACCGCGTGGCCGTGACGCCAAATCGGCCCTGCAGGAATGGGCCATGGGCCGCGGCCTGCCGATTCCCGTCTATGACGTGGTCGAGCGCTCCGGCCCGGACCACGCGCCCGTCTTCCGCATCGCCGCGCGCGTCGAAGGCGTCGAGCCCGGATACGGCACCGGCCCGTCGAAGCGCCTCGCCGAGCAGGAGGCCGCCCGCCTCGTGCTGGAGCGCGAAGTGCTCGGCCTCATCCCCCCCACGACCATGGAGACGTCGGCGGACGTCGGTGAAGGAAATCGCCTCGATGTCTGACGACGCATTCGAAGACGGCCCCGAAACCCCGCCTCCGGTACTGACGCCGCGTCCCGCGGTGACGATGCCGGAGAACACCACCGCCGGCTTCGTGGCGCTGATCGGCATCCCCAATGCTGGCAAGTCCACCCTGCTGAACAGCTTGGTCGGCACCAAGGTGTCGATCGTCTCGCGCAAGGTGCAGACCACCCGGGCGCTGGTGCGCGGCATCGTCATGCACGACACCGCGCAGATCATCCTGGTGGACACCCCCGGCATCTTCGCGCCCAAGCGCCGGCTCGACCGGGCGATGGTCCATTCAGCCTGGAGCGGCGCCTCGGATGCGGATGCGGTCTGCCTGCTCATCGACGCGCGCAAAGGCGTCACCGAGGAGGTGGACGCGATCCTGTCGCGGCTCCCCGACGTGAAGCGCCCGAAGGTGCTGATCCTCAACAAGATCGACCTGATTCCCCGCGACCGGCTGCTGGCGCTCGCCGCCTCCCTCAACGAGCGCATCCCGTTCCTGCATACCTTCATGGTCTCGGCCCTGAACGGCGACGGGATCGAGACCCTCAAGACCACCCTGGCGGGGATGATGCCCAAGAGCCCCTGGCTCTATCCGGAGGATCAGGTCTCGGATGCGCCGATCCGCATGCTGGCCGCCGAGATCACCCGCGAAAAGCTCTACGACCGGCTGCACGAGGAACTGCCCTATCGCTCCACGGTGGAGACCGACCAGTGGCAGGTGCGACCCGACGGGTCGGTGCGGATCGAACAAACGATCTTCGTGGAGCGCGAGAGCCAGCGCTCCATCGTGCTGGGCAAGGGCGGCCAGACCATCAAGGCGATCGGTCAGGCGGCGCGTCACGAGATCGCGGAAGCGGCCGAGCAGACCGTGCATCTCTTCCTTCACGTGAAGGTGCGCGAGAACTGGGCGGACGATCCGGCGCGCTACCGCGAGATGGGGCTGGAGTTTCCGCGCGGCTGAGCATCGGCTATGACAGGTGCGGGACGGCGCCCGACTCGGGTCGTGCCGTCCCGCCCTCTCAATGCTCCCCGTCACGCCAAAAGCCGTCGAGGCGCGCGCGCCGTCGCGCCGGATTTGTCACGATGCCCGTCATGTCTGCCTCGCAAGCCGTCTACGGCTCGCCGCCCGTCGAACTCGTGGAGGTGTCGTGCGACGCCGTCCAGGTCTCGCCGCTGTTCCCCGGGGCCGAACGGCTCGAAGATTTCGCGCCGCAGAGCCTGGAACGGCTCGCCATGCTGGCTCCAGCCGGTACCGTCGAGCGCCGCTACGTGCTCGCCCTGGGCCTGCGCGCCCTGCGGCCGGGGGGCCGCCTCACCGCGCTGGCGCCGAAGGACCGGGGCGGTGCGCGCCTGGGCAAGGAACTGACGGCCTTCGGTTGTCCGGCCACCGAGGAAGCCCGGCGCCATCATCGCATCTGCGTCCTGGAACGCCCGGAATCGCTGAGCGATCTCGACGCGGCGATCCGGGAGGGCGGTCCGCGCCATATCGACAATCTGGCCCTCTGCACGCAGGCCGGGATTTTCTCGTTCGACCGGCTCGATCCCGGTTCGGCGCTGCTACTCGCCAACCTCCCGCCGCTCGCCGGAATGGGGGCGGATTTCGGCGCGGGTCTCGGCATCCTGGCCCGTGCCGTCCTGGCGAGCCCGAAGGTGACCGGCCTGACGCTGATCGACATCGACCGCCGCGCCGTCGAGATGGCCACACGCAACGTGGTGGATTCCCGCGCCACCCTGCGCTGGGCCGATATCCGCGCCGGAAATCTCGGACTCAGCCGCCTCGACTTCGTGGTGATGAACCCGCCCTTCCACGATGGCGGCGCCGAGGATCAGGCCCTGGGTCAGGCTTTCATCGCCCGGGCAGCGGAGGTTCTGCGACCCGGCGGAACCCTATGGCTCACCGCCAACACCCATCTGCCCTACGAGGCGCCCCTGAACGCCGCGTTCAAGACGGTGTCGCTGAAGGCCTCGTCCGGCGGTTACAAGGTTTACGAGGCGCGCCGTTGAGCAAGACCGCCAAGGTAGCGCAGCTGCGCCTCGACCGGCTGCTCGCCAATATGGGCTACGGCTCTCGCCGGGAGATCGGCCTCCTCACCGGGGCCGGCCTCGTGGTGCTCGACGGGGTGCCGCTGCACGATGCCGGCCAGCGCATCCCGGTGACGCCCGACCTGGCGACCCGCATGACCGTGGATGGCGCGCCCCTCGACCCGCCGCCGGGCCTCACCCTGCTGCTGCACAAGCCACTGGGCGTCACCTGCTCGCACAAAGAGGCGGGCGCGCTGGTCTACGCGCTGCTGCCCGAGCGCTGGCGGCGGCGCGATCCGGCCCTGTCCACGGTGGGCCGCCTCGACAAGGAAACGTCCGGCCTACTGCTGCTGACCGATGACGGCGCACTGCTGCACCGGATCATCTCGCCCAAAGCCAACGTCGCCAAGCGCTATCAGGTCAGCCTCGACCGCCCGCTCCGGGGCGACGAGAGCGCGATCCTGGCCTCGGGGACGCTCATGCTGGAGGGCGAGGAGAAGCCGCTCCTGCCGGTGGAGATGGAGATCCAGGCTGCGACCCGCGTGGCCGTGACCCTGCACGAGGGCCGCTACCACCAGGTCCGGCGCATGTTCGCGGCGATGGGCAACCACGTGCTCTCCCTGCACCGCGACCGAGTCGGCGGCCTCGCCCTGCCGGTCGATCTGGCGGCGGGGGATTTTCGCGTGATGACCGATTCGGATATCGGCGCCGTCTTCGCGAGTGGTGCCGCCGCCTGAGCCGGCCCTTTGCGCGTGCCACCCCGGCCGCACGCGGTCGTCCGACGGTGGCCGCACAGGATCCGCCCGGCATTCTTGCTTTGCCGACATCGCTCTGCTAAGGCCCCGCCCATTCCACACGCGGAACCGGCCTCATGCCTGAATGAGGCGTTTCCGGTGGTCGAGGCCCTGACGGGCGCGATCGCTTCCTCCGCGGCGGTATAACCGGAGAGTACAAAGCTATGGCCGTCGATTTCACCATGCGTCAGCTCCTCGAAGCGGGCGCCCATTTCGGACACCAGTCGCACCGCTGGAACCCGAAGATGCAGTCCTACATCTTCGGGACGCGCAACAACATCCACATCATCGATCTGGCCCAGACCGTGCCGGCCCTGCACCAAGCGCTGCAGGCGGTGAGCGACACCGTCGCCAAGGGTGGCCGCGTGCTGTTCGTCGGCACCAAGCGTCAGGC
>JAKONB010000503.1 GCA_022702195.1 Beijerinckiaceae bacterium
GTCGAGCAGCATCATCTTCAGGTTGGTGCCCTGGCGGACGCTGCCGTCGTCGGGCTGCAGCTTGCCGGTGAGCAGGTTGATCAGCGTGGTCTTGCCGGCGCCGTTGGGGCCGACGATGCCCAGCCGGTCGCCGCGCATCACCCGGATCGAGAGATCGGACACGATGGTGCGCTCGCCATAGGCCTTCGTGGCGCCCTTGGCCTCCACCACCAGGGCGCCCGACGGATCGGCCTCGGTGGAGCTCATGGTGGCGGTGCCGACCGGGCGGCGATCCTCGCGCCGGTCCTTGCGCAATTGCTGGAGGTTGCCGAGGCGGCGCACGTTGCGCTTGCGCCGGGCGGTGACGCCGTAGCGCAGCCAATGCTCCTCGTCGGCGATCTTGCGCTCGAGCTTGTGCCGGTCGCGCTCCTCCTCCTCGAAGAAGGCGTCGCGCCAGGTCTCGAAGGTGGCGAATCCCTGCTCGATCCGCCGGGTGGTGCCCCGGTCGAGCCAGATCGTGGTCTTCGACAGGGCCGAGAGGAAGCGCCGGTCGTGGCTGATGAGGATCAGCGCGCCGCGCACGCTCTTCAGCTCGGCTTCGAGCCACTCGATGGCCGGCAGGTCAAGGTGGTTGGTCGGCTCGTCGAGGAGGAGCACGTCGGGCTCGGGGGCCAGCGCCTGGGCGAGCGCCACCCGGCGCCCTTCCCCGCCCGACAGGGTCGCGGGATCCTCCGCCCCGGTCATGCCGAGGCTCTCCAGCAGGTAGCGCGCCCGGTAGGAATCGTCCCCGTGGGTGAGGCCGGATTCGACGAAGTCGAGGGTGGTGGCGAAGCCCGCGAAGTCGGGCTCCTGCTCCAGGTAGCGGATCGTGGTACCGGGCTGGACGAAGCGCACGCCCTTGTCCGGCTCGACGAGGCCGGCGGCGATCTTCATCAGGGTGGATTTGCCCGAGCCGTTGCGGCCGACGAGGCAGGTGCGCTCCCCCGGCGAAATCGCGAGTTCGGCCCGTTCGATCAGCGGGGTGCCGCCGAAGGTGAGCGCGACGTCTTGGAGGGTGAGGAGCGGGGGAGCGGCCATGGCCGGGCTTATGGCAGCCACGGCGCCCGCGAACAAATGGTTCGCGGGCGATTCGGGTCACGGATTCCGTCGCATCGCTTCAAACCCATCCGGATCGATGCGGCCCGGCGGCGTGCGATCGCGGTCCCGGGTCACATGGTCGGGTTGGCCGGCCCGGTGGGGGACGGATCCGGCGCGATGGCCGGGCCGATATCGGGATCGTTGACCGGGATCTCCTGGGGCGTCACGTCCGGCGCCTCGGGGGGCGTGTTGCCCGGAATGTCGGTGCCGGGGAGGTCGGGGCTCGTCGGGGACGGGGTCTGGGGCGCCTCGTAGGGCGTCTCGAGCACGGGCGCTTCGGGGATCGGGCTGGGATTCGCCATCGGGTTTTCCTCTCGCGAGCGGGACGGACCCTTGGAACGGGCCGCCCGCGATGGGGTTCCGCGCGGACCCGGTCCGCGCCTATTTCTTGGTGAGGAGCAGGTTGCCTTCCTTGCCGACCTTCTTCTGGATCTGTTCGGCGAACAGGGCCAGCAGGAGCGGCAGACGCACCTCGACCCGCACGGTCTCGGGCCGCACGTCCACCTGCCCGTCGACCTTCTGGCCCATGGCCGCCATGGCGAAATCGAGCCGGTCGTCGGTCCAGGCCATCTTGTCGACGGCGATCCCCGCCTTGGAGAACAGCCCGTCGATCTGGGTCAGACCGTCGGCGATGCGCCGGCGGGCCTCGGCGAGCCCGAGTTCGTGGGGGATTTCAACGACCAGGGGCTTTGCCATCGGGGACCTGCGCGGTTTGTCGAGCCCCCGACATGGGCTCGGCCGGCGCCTCAGACAACGCCGGCCGGGCACAAAAGCTCAGTTCACGACGCTCAAGGCCACGTAGGTCGTGCCGCCCATGCCGAGGGCGCGGGCCGGCCCCTTGGCGAGATCGATGATCCGGCCGCGCACGAAGGGGCCGCGATCGTTGATGCGCACCACCACCGAGCGGCCATTGTGCTTGTTCTCGACCCGGACCCGGGTGCCGAACGGCAGGCTGCGATGGGCGGCCGTCATCCCGTTCGGGTTGAACCGCTCGCCATTGGCCGTCTTGCGGCCGCTCCCGTACCAGGAGGCGGCTCCGCTCTGCGCTGCGGCCGGCTGGACGGCGCTGGCGAGCGTCACGACGGTACCCACGATGGCGACGATTCCGCGAACAGGCTTGATGGTCATCCGCATTCCCTTTGTTGTTTCGGATGGCCGGCAAAATGAAGCGGATCGGGGCCAAAATGAGACGGCAAGGAATGAGGCAAGAACGGCCTTCTTTATGAACGAAACGTGTCCATCATCTGTGGTTGTGTTCGGATGTATTGGTCATCATGCGGGAGCTGCGGATTTATTTAATCGCCACAAGGGACTGCTTCGCGGGACGGAATGCCTGCCCTGCGGGCCGTCCAGCGCGGGGACGGAGATGAAAACCGTTCTGCACGGAGCGAAACCCAGCCATGCGCCGACTTGAATCAGGGGAAAATGGAAAATTTTCCTCCGCCGCCGGGTTCGGGCCGGCGGGGTGGCCGCCGAGGCGGGCGCCCGGCTCCGGGACGAGGCGCCGGATGGCTCGGGGCGGATGGGGACTGTGCTTGCGAATATCGAAGAACGTCTCCGCGATACGCGGTTTTGTCGCGCGAATACACAGACGGCCGCCGGAACGACGCACCCGGCAAAAAATGCAGCCCCAAATCGAGACGCTTTGTCCCCGACTCGGCAACCCGCTCTTTACGTTAACCGGGCCAAGGTCTGCCGGTCAGTCGCGTAACCGGTGTTTGCCATGGCTTCCCCGCGTACCGTGGCTGCCGGCACCGCCGTCCGGAATCCTGTCTCGCGTACCGGGCGGCTTGTGTCGGCACCACGGATGGGTCTCGTACCCCCCGCTCAACGTCTTCCCCTCGACGAAATCCTCGTCGGAGATTGCATCGCCGCGATGAATGCCCTGCCGGCATCCAGCGTCGACTGCGTCTTTGCCGATCCGCCCTACAATCTCCAGCTCGGAGAGGGCTCCCTGCTGCGTCCCGACCAGAGCCGCGTCGACGCCGTCGACGACGATTGGGACAAGTTCTCCACCTTCGCGTCCTATGACGCCTTCACCCGCGAATGGCTCGCCGCCGCCCGCCGGGTGATGAAGCCGAACGCCACCCTGTGGGTCATCCGTTCGTACCACAACATCTTCCGGGTCGGCGCCACGCTGCAGGATCTCGGCTTCTGGATCCTCAACGACATCGTCTGGCGCAAGGCCAACCCGATGCCGAACTTCCGCGGCAA
>JAKONB010000516.1 GCA_022702195.1 Beijerinckiaceae bacterium
AGCCCGACACGAGGTCGCGCAGGACGTCGAGCTCCTCGCGGGAGGCGATGTCCATGTCGCGGATCAGGCGCTCGATCTGCGCCTTGATCACGGTCTCGGCCTCCCGGCGCACGCCCTGGGCCGCGCCGGCGGCATCGGTCACCAGGCGGGCGACGTCGTCGAGCAGCCGGTTGGACCCCGGCCGATTGAAACCCTGCATCGCTCGTCTCCCCAAACCCGTGCCGTCCCGCGCCGGTGATCATCAGCGGCGCGGAATGTCCGGCATCGGAACGTCCGACATAAGAATCGCGAGGGGCCAGGGCAATCCGCGTCCGCGCCGGCATGCGGAAATTGCCGGACGGTATCTGGACGGGCCGTCGAAACAACGTGTTACAAATCAGGCACCTAACGGGTCTTCGCGCGGGGGCGGCCAGCGGTCATAAGATGGCGTATGTTGCAGGCCATCACGCCCCCCGGAGCCGAGACCCGGAACACCATGCCGCAAGCCGCGCCGACGACGCCCCACATCCTCGTGGTGGAGGACGACCGCGAGATCAGCGCCCTGGTGGCGCGCTATCTGCGGGCGAACGAGTGCCGCGTCAGCCTCGCGGGCGACGGGCGGGCCATGGACCGGGCGCTCGCGGATTCGAAGGTCGATCTCATCGTGCTCGACCTGATGCTGCCGGGGGAGGACGGCCTAAGCCTGTGCCGGCGCCTGCGCGCCGCGTCGAGCGTGCCCATCCTGATGCTCACGGCCAAGGCCGAGGAGATCGACCGGATCATCGGACTCGAGATCGGCGCCGACGATTACCTCGGAAAACCGTTCAACCCCCGCGAACTCCTCGCCCGCATCCGTGCCATTCTGCGGCGCGGGTCGGGCGGGGAGGCCGAGGCCGAGGACGGGGTGCGCCGCCTCACCTTCCTCGGCTGGACCCTCGACGTGTCCCTGCGCCAGCTCCTCAGCCCGGAGGCGGCGCGCATCGCCATCACCGGGGCGGAGTTCGATCTCCTCCACGCCCTGTGCCTGCGGCCCGGCCGGGTCCTGTCGCGCGACCAGCTCCTCGACCTGACGCAGGGGCGCGCCGCCGGACCGTTCGAGCGCAGCATCGACGTGCTGATCAGCCGGATCCGCCAGAAGATCGAGCGTGATCCGCGCAACCCGGAGATCATCCGCACCATCCGCTCGGGGGGATACCTGTTCACCCCGGAGGTGACGCGCGCATGAGCACGCAGCGGCGGTCTCGGTTCTCGGCCCTGGTGCCCGGCAGCGTCGCCGGACAGATCGCGCTGCTGATCGTGCCGGCCATCGTCGTCACCCATGCGTTGGCGACGCTGGCCTTCTTCGCCCTGCGCGAGCCCTGGCGCCCGGACGCGCATCCGGGCGTCGCCGCCACCCGGTTGGCGACCGTCGCCCGCCTGCTCGACGGCGCCCCGCCGGACGAGCGCGCGGCGATCCTGGCCAATGCCGGCCGGATGCTGCCGACGCTGCGCATCGAACCCTGGAACGGCACGGGGGGCGAGGGCGACAACGAGGCCGCCGATCATCCGGTGGTGCGGCGCCTGCGCGAGGGGTTCGGCCGGACCCTCACCATCACCGACCTGCCCGGCGGCGAGGGCCAGAGCGGGATCCGGATCGGTGTCGTCACGCCGGAAGGGGCCGCCCTGTCGGCGCATCTGCCCGACGACGAGCGGCCGCCGATCCGGCCGGCGCCGATCGTCGTCGCGCTCCTGTTCCTGGCCGTTACCCTGTCGCTGCTCTCCCTCTGGGCCACCCGCGCGCTGACGGCGCCCCTGGCGCGCCTGGCGGCGGCGGCGGAAGCGTTCGGCAAGCACATGGACCTCGTCGCCCTGCCGGAGAACGGCCCCAAGGAGGTGGTCGCCGTCTCGCGGGCCCTCGACCGGATGCGGGACCGGGTGCGCCGCCTCGTCGACGACCGCACCCAGATGCTCGCCGCGATCAGTCACGATCTGCGCACGCCGATCACCCGCCTGCGCCTGCGTGCCGAGTTCATCGAGGACGATCACGCCCGCACCATGACCCTGCGCGACCTCGACCAGATGAACGGCCTCGTGGAGGCGGCCCTGTCCTTCGTGCGCGATGGCCAGCGGGGGGAGGGCCGGGCCAACACACTCGTGGACCTCGCCTCGGTGGTGCAGACGGTGTGCGACGGCTTCGCCGATATGGGCGCCGATGTCAGCGTCGCGGAGACCCGCCACGTGCTGATCCAGGGCCGGCCCGACGAGCTGCAGCGGGCGCTCATGAATCTCGTCGACAATGCCGTGAAATATGGCGGCTCCGCCCAAGTGAGCATGGGGCTCTGCGCCCGCGGTGTCCAAGTGGAGATCTGCGACGCGGGGCCGGGCATTCCCGAATCCGAATGCGATGCGATGCTTCAGCCCTTCGTGCGCGGCGACCGGGCCCGCAACCTCGATACGGCGAGCGGCTTCGGCCTCGGCTTGTCCATCGTGCTGGCCATCGTCGAGGCGCATGAGGGCCGCTTCACCCTCGGCAACCGCACGCCGCACGGCCTCTGCGCCCGGATCGAGCTGCCGCTGGCCGCCGCCCGGATGGCCGGCAAGCCGGCGGACCCGACCCAGGCCGCCATGGCGCCCCGGGCCGCCTGACCGCTGGTCAGAACTCCATGTCGAGTTCCTCGATCTCGTCCGGCTCGCTCAGGGCGGCCTCGGTCCATTCCTCCATGAGCGGCCAGGCCAGGATGGTGTCCCGGTAGGTCGCGGTCTGGCGCGAGACCGGCACGTCGTAGGTCCGGAAGCGCGAGCAGACGGGGGCGAACATCGCGTCGGCGAGGCTCGGGCGCTCGCCGAACAGGTAGGGGCCGTCATAGCGCGACAGGCATTCGTCGACGATGGTGACGATCCGGTCGATATCGCCCCGCGCGCCGTTGAAGATCTTGAAATCGGTGTGTCGGGCCTTGAGGTTCATCGGCAGCGCCGAGCGCAGGTTGATGAAGCCGCCATGCATCTCGCCCGAGATCGAGCGGCAATGCGCCCGCGCCACCGGGTTCTTCGGCAAGAAGCCCGCCTCCGGATAGGTCTCGTTGAGATATTGGGCGATGGCCAGCGTGTCCCAGACGATGATCTCGCCGTGGCACAGGCGCGGCACCAGGAACGAGGGCGAGAGGTGGAGCAGCTCGGCGCGCGTGGAGGCGTCGTCGCCCGGGAGCCGTTCGGTCTCGAAAGCGAGGCCCGCCATCCGGCAGACCAGCCAGCCGCGCAGGGACCAGGAGGAATAGTTCCGGCTCGAAATCGTGAGCGTGGCCGCAGGCATGTCCATCCCCCCAAGGTGTGGCAGGCGCGATCCAAGACTCGTGCCGCGGGGACGCTCGCGCTGACGTGATTCCCTCCCCGGAGCGTCGCTCCGCCCGCTGGATGATGCAAGCGCGGGCGTTTCGGGGGACGATGGGCTCGGGGACCGGTCCTTGCATGGGAGGAATGGGCTGCGGGCGGCCCCCTGGGAAGCGCGTCGCCCTCGGGACGGGCCTCCGATGACGAAAAGGTGTTGCGAGGTGATGCATACGCACAACAGCCACTGGAGATCGTGCGCCGCACCCGTTGCGCCCGGTTTCGGGCTGGCCCAGCCTAGCGGCGCACCGGTGGCGGCGCAGAGCGTTCGCCCGTCCGCGGCGGATGCGTCACGCCTCGACCGTTCGCGCAGGAATTCGGCTGTCATGCTTTATCGTGCCTTCGACCTTCAAACCGATCTCGCCGAGCAGACGCGGGCCTGGGGGCAGCTCGTCCACGACGCCGTATCGCCCTGGGCCGATGCCGGCTTCCGCGAGCCGGTCTCGTGGTGGTCCTCCGGGGCGCGGATGATGATGCGCGCCGGACTCACCTTCAAACGCCCGCCCTTCGGCATCGACACGGTGACGGTGGGCAACCGCGAGGTGCCGGTGAGCGAGGAGGCGGTCCACGCCACCCCGTTCGGGACGCTCCTGCGCTTCCGCAAGGACATCGACACCGAGCAGCCCCGCGTGCTGGTGGTGGCGCCGCTCTCCGGCCATTTCGCCACCCTGCTGCGCGGGACCGTGCGGACCCTGCTGCCCGATCACGACGTCTACATCACCGACTGGCACAATGCCCGCGACGTGCCCCTCGCCGAGGGCGGCTTCGGCTTCGACGATTACGTCGACCACCTCGTGACCTTCCTGGGCGCCATCGGCGAGGGCGCGCATCTGGTGGCCGTGTGCCAGCCCGCCGTGCAGGCGCTCGCCGCCGCCGCCGTCATGGCCCAGTCGCGCAACGCCGCGCAGCCGCGCAGCATGACGCTGATGGCCGGCCCGGTGGATTGCCGCATCAGCCCCACCGCCGTGAACAAGCTCGCCACCTCGAAGCCGATCGACTGGTTCGAGAAGAACCTGATCGCCACGGTGCCGGGACGCCATGCCGGCGCGGGGCGCCGGGTCTATCCCGGTTTCATGCAGGTGTCGGCCTTCGTGGCGATGAACGCCAAGCGGCACGTCCAGAGCCATGCGGACCTGTTCTGGCACATGGTCAACGGCGAGACCGGGAAGGCCGACCAGATCGCGACGTTCTACGACGAGTATTTCGCGGTCCTCGACCTCGCGGCGGAATTCTACATCGAGACGGTCCGGACCGTGTTCCAGGAGCACACCCTGGCCAAGAACGAACTCACCTACCGGGGCGAGCCCATCGACATGCGGGCGATCCGGCGCACCGCGCTGATGACCGTGGAGGGCGAGCGCGACGACATCTGCGCCGTGGGCCAGACCATGGCGGCGCACGACCTCTGCACCGGACTGGCGCCCCACATGAAGAGCCACCATCTCCAGGCCGGCGTCGGCCATTACGGGGTGTTCTCCGGACGGCGGTGGGAGAGCCAGACCTACCCGCTGGTGCGCAACTTCATCCAGTCACACGCCTGACACGCTCGCGCGGCCAAGTGCGCCGGCCAGATGCGGCAGCCCGGTGCCCGGTGATTGGGGCGGCGGCGTCAAAAAACCAGGGCGACGACGGCAGGATCGCCGTCATCCCCGGTTGGAAGTCGGCGGCGCATCGTGTATGAGCCTGCCCCAAGTGCAGTTTTTGCGCCGATTCGAGTCCGTCTGACGGACGTCCCTCCCGGGAGAGATCCTGGGCAAGGGGCGTTTTTCAGTTCTCTTCGCGGTGATCGCGAGGGACCCGGGTCGGTGCCGTCCAACAAACCTACGTGTCAGAGGATCTAGACCGTTGCAGGTACTCGTTCGCGACAACAACGTTGATCAGGCGCTCCGCGTCCTCAAGAAGAAGATGCAGCGCGAGGGCATCTTCCGTGAGATGAAGCAGCGCAAGGCCTACGAGAAGCCCTCCGTGCGCAAGGCACGCGAGAAGGCCGAGGCCGTCCGCCGCGCCCGCAAGCAGGCGCGCAAGACCGCGATCCGCGAGGGCCTGATCGCCGCTCCGAAGCCGAAGCCCCGTTTCGGCGCCGGTGCGCCGCGTCGTCCGGGCGGTTCGCCGTTCGCTCCGACCGCCCCGACCGTGCTGCCCCCCGTCGGCGGCGCCGCCTGAGATCCGGCGTCTCGGCCCGGACGGCGCCCCGCGCCGTCGCGGGCCGGAGATCCCGTATGAAAAAACCCGGCCGCTGCGCGCGCCGGGTTTTTTCGTGTGCGCGGCTCAGGCCGCGCGGGCGGCGAGGGTGGCGTGCTCGGCCTGGACCAGCACGTCCAGCGCCCGCCACGGCTTCTGCATGTAGACGACCTCGGCCGGGATCGGTCCGGCGCTGCGCTTGTCGTAGCCGGAGGTCAGCACCACCCGGACGTCCGGCCAGCGCCGGCCCACCGCCTCGGCCAGGGCGATTCCGTCCATGGCGCCGTTGAGGCGCACATCCGCGAAGAGCAGCGCCACGTGATGTCCGGATCGTTCCAGCACCGAGATCGCCGCCTCGGCGCTGTCGCAGGCGACGACGTCGAGTTCGGTCTCCTCCAGCACCGCCGTGGCGAGGTTGCGAATCGCGGCGTCATCCTCGACCACGAGGGCGATCTGACAGTCGGGCTGGGATTGATCCATGGAATCTCCTCTGCGGGGTGAAAGGATGGGCGGCGGCCGTGCCACCGCCACGATGTGATGATTCTGTGCGGGTGATGCTGATCCGCAACGCCGCGTCGGGCAAGAGTCGATTTGCCGATGCGGCCATGCAGGTCCGCGCGGGCGGGTTGCTTTGCCGGCGGTTCGTCTCTTGCATGGGGTGGCGGTGGCGTCCGCCCTACCGCACCGCATTAACCATCCATTCACCACGATGACTCGACAGTCGCGGATCGGCGGCATCAGGGCCGATCCAGGGTTTGAGGCCACGCTCCCGGCCTGAACGGGGGCCGGAACGACAGGACAAGGGGGTGTCTGCCTGCCATGTGTCGCTTTCTCGCCTATTCCGGTGAGCCGGTTTTCCTCACCGACCTCGTCTGCGCCCCGACCCATTCGCTGGTCCACCAGTCGCTGCACGCGACCGAGGCGAAGACGGAGACGAACGGCGACGGTTTCGGCATCGGCTGGTACGGCGAGCGGGCCGAGCCCGGTCTCTACCGCGATGTCTGCCCGGCCTGGTCCGACGAGAACCTCGTCAACCTGTGCCAGCAGGTGCGGGCGCGGATGTTCTTCGCCCATGTGCGGGCCTCCACCGGCACGGCGACCACGCGGGCGAACTGCCATCCCTTCGCGCAGGGGCGCCACCTCTTCATGCATAACGGCCAGATCGGCGGCTATCACCGGATCAAGCGCCGGCTCGAGGCGCTGATCCCGGACGAACTCTACGACGTCCGCCGCGGCACCACGGATTCCGAGGCGATCTTCCTGCTGGCCCTGGCCGATGGGCTGGCCGAGGATCCGGTCGGCGCCATGGCGCGCACCATCGCCCGCGTGCGCGACCTGATGCGGGCCGCCGAGGCCGACGAGCCCCTGCGCTTCACCGCCGTGGTCACCGACGGCGACACCCTCACGGCCTATCGCTGGGCCTGCGACGGCCGCCCGCCGAGCCTGTATTACCGGCAGACCGAGACCGGCCTCGTCGTGGTGTCCGAGCCCATCGACGGCTGCCGCGAGGGCTGGAACGTCATCCCGAAGGGCGGCACCCTGCAGGCGACGCGCGGCGGCACCGTCACGATCACCCCGCCGGGGGGCCTCTCCGAGCGCCTCGCCGCCTGACCGATCCCGGCGCCGGAGGCGGGGCCGGATCGCGTGGGCCGGGGTTGCGGGCCGGCGGCGGAGGGGAGAAGAACCGCGCTCATGCGTGAGCGCGGGAGCCGGCGATGACCTATCCGAATGGAATGCTGCACATCGCGGGCGTCTGGACCCCGGGATCGGCGGGCGAGACGCTGCCGGTGCTCAACCCCGCCAATGGCGAGACCCTCGGCACCTGCGCGGTGGCGACCCGGGACGACCTCGACCGGGCGCTGGCGGCGGCGGCGCGGGGCTTCTCCGCATGGCGCGCCGTCCCGGCCTTCGAGCGCGGCAAGGTCCTGCGCCGGGCCGCCGCGCTCCTGCGCCAGCGCGCCGACGACATCGCCCGGATCATGACCCGCGAACAGGGCAAGCCCCTGGCCGAGGCCCGGATCGAGACCCTCGCGGCGGCGGACGTGATCGACTGGTTCGCGGAAGAAGGACGCCGCGCCTATGGCCGCATCGTCCCGGCCCGGGCGGACGGCGTCGTCCAGATGGTGCTGCGCGAGCCGGTGGGGCCGGTGGCGGCTTTCACCCCCTGGAACTTCCCGATCAACCAGGCGGTGCGCAAGGTTTCGGCGGCGCTCTGCACCGGCTGTTCGGTGATCCTCAAGGGACCCGAGGACACGCCGGCGAGCTGCGCCGCGCTCATCGCCGCCTTCCTGGATGCCGGCGTGCCCGGCGACGTGCTGTCCCTGGTCTACGGCGACCCCGCCGCGATCTCGGGCCACCTCATCCCGCATCCGGTCATCGCCAAGATCTCGTTCACGGGCTCGACCCCGGTGGGCAAGCAACTGGCGGCGCTGGCCGGCCAGCACATGAAGCGGGTGACCATGGAACTCGGCGGCCATGCCCCGGCCCTGGTCTTCGCCGATGCCGACATCGAGACGGCGATCTCCGTGCTGGGGGCCAACAAGTTCCGCAATGCCGGACAGGTCTGCGTGGCGCCCACCCGCTTCCTCGTCCACGAGGCGGTCTACGAGCGGTTCCGCGATGGGTTCGTGGCCTTCGCCGAGGGTCGGAAGGTCGGCGACGGCCTCGATCCCGACACCACCATGGGGCCGCTGATCCATGCCCGCCGGCTGGAGGCGATGGAATCGCTCTGCGCCGATGCGGTGGCCCGGGGGGCGGAGCTGCGCACCGGCGGCACGCGCCTCGGCAACCGCGGCAATTTCTTCGCGCCGACGGTGCTCTGCGACGTGCCGCGGGAGGCGCGGATCATGAACGAGGAGCCGTTCGGACCCGTGGCGCTGATCCAGCGCTTCTCCGACGAGGAGGCCATCTTCACCGAGGCCAACCGGCTGCCCTACGGGCTGGCGGCCTACGCCTATACGCGCTCGGCCACCCGGGCGACCCGGATCGCCGCGCAGCTGCGCAGCGGCATGGTGGGCATCAACCATCACGGCCTCGGCTTCCCCGAGACACCGTTCGGCGGCGTCGGCGATTCCGGCTACGGCAGCGAGGGCGGCTCCGAGGCGATCGAGGCCTACCTGACCACCAAGTTCGTCAGCCAGGCGAGCGCGAACGGCTGATCCCGTCTCCGGCCAATTCATCCGGTCTGTGGCGAGCGCGTCTCCCTCCCCGTTGTGGAGAGGGATCGAGGGTGGAGGCGGCTCCACCTGCCTCCGCAACCTCGAAGGTCGCTTAACCTCCCCACCGCCAATTCCGCCCCACGAGGGGAGGAGGGCGCGTGGCGGCCCGCATGGAGCGATGCGGGAATTCCGCGAAACCAAACGGGAGGGACCTGTCACGACCGAGGCGACCGAGCGGAAACCGGACGGCGCTCAATAATGCGGCGGTGGCGGTTCCGGCGCGGTGGAGCCCGTCCGCTGGCCGGCCTCCTCCACCTCTTCCACCAGCTTGGCCATCTGGCGCGTCAGCGCATCGATCTGGCGCCACTGCGCCGTGATGGTGGCGTTGAGGTCGTCGATGACGACATCCTGCTCGGTGAGCCGCATCTCCAGGGCGTCGATCCGGAGGGACAGGGCGTCGGGATCGCTCATCGCAGGGTCTCCGGGGCATGGTCCGGCCGCTCGACCAGGGCGGGGCCGAGGGCGATGCGGCCGTCGAACACGAAGCAATCGCCGCTCCAGCGGCTCTCGGCCTCCGGCACGGTCTCGAGATAGCGCAGGATGCCGCCCTCCAGGGTGTGGACCTGCGCGAATCCCCGCGC
Source organism: Beijerinckiaceae bacterium (assembly GCA_022702195.1). Classification (GTDB taxonomy): domain Bacteria; phylum Pseudomonadota; class Alphaproteobacteria; order Rhizobiales; family Beijerinckiaceae; genus Methylobacterium. Next base: position 9,323 of record JAKONB010000516.1, read on the forward strand.
CCGCATGTAGGCGCCGGCCTTCTCGCAGCGGATGCCGCCGGTGCAGAACATCGCCACCCGGGGATGCGCCGCCGGATCGAGACCGTCCACAAAGGTGCGAAAATCGCTGAAGCGCTTGGTGCCGGGATCGACCGCGCCCGGAAAGCTGCCCAGCGCCACCTCGAAGGCGTTGCGGGTGTCGATGAGGAGCAGGTCCGGCGTGTCGAGCAGGGCGTTCCAGGCCTCCGGCGCCACCGGATTCGCCGGCGCCAGGGCCGGATGGGTGGCTCCATGGTCGAAGGTCACGATCTCGGGCTTCACCCGGACCTTGAGCCGGCCGAAGGGCGGTTCGCTCGCCCGCGAGAGCTTGACGTCGAGGTCGCGCAGCCGGCCGTCGAAGAGCGGGCCGTGCCGCGGGGCCGCCAGCAGGCGCGAGACCGCCGCCTCCGACCCCGCCACCGTGCCGTTGATCCCCTCGCGGGCGAGCAGCAGGGTGCCGGTGATGCCGTTCTCCGCGCAGAGGGCTTCGAGCGGGTCGCGCAGGGAGGCGACGTCCGGCAGATCGACGAAGCGGTAGAGGGCCGCCACGGCGAGGGGTGCAGGCGCGAGGGGTGGAAGAGTGGGCGGGGGCATGGGCCGTGCGTTGGGCATGGGGCTGGAGCGGGGAGGCCGGGCATCCGGCGGAGGGCCTGCTCTAGAGGCCGCATGGCGTCCGGGCAAATCCCCGCCTCACGGCGCGTCCGGCGCCACCCGGTGCAGCACGAAGGTGGTGCCCACCTCCGGGTCGCGGCGCCAGCGGTTCTCGCCGGCCGGCACCAGGGTGACCGCGTGCCCGCGCCGGGCGTTCAGGGTCAGGCGCCCCTTCTCGAAGCGCCACGAGACCGGGTCGAACACCGCGAGGCCGCCGTCGCGGCAGCCATCGAGGATGCGCACCGGCGCCGGCACGGCCCGGTCGGCGGTGAGTTCGATCCGGCAGACATCGGGCTCGCGGTAGCGGTCGAGGGCGTAGATGCCCGGCGGCGGCCCATCGCCGGGGATCGCCGCCTCGGATGGAGCGCCGGCCTGCGCGGCGGCCGGACCCGTCTCCGGGCTGGCCGGGCGCGCCGTTCCCTCGGGGGAGGGGGGCAAGGCCCCCTCCGGGGCGGGGGGCAGCATCGCCACGATCTGCAGGGGCACGAGGCTGTAGCGCTCGCCGGCCTCGGCCTGCGCCACGAGGCTGCGCGCATCCGCCCGGCGGGTGAAGGGCAGGATCGGCCGGACGTTCTTGTCCACCAGCCGCACCGTGCCATCGGTGAACAGCCAGCCGGCGATGTCGTTGAGCACCGGCAAAGCCCGCCGGCAGCCCGCCGGGAAGGACAGGCGCCGGCCGGCCGGCCCGCTCTCCCCCGACAGGGTCATGACGCAGCGTCGGTTGGTCCCGTCCCGGGACAGGTCCCAGGTGCCCGGCACCCCGGCGATGTCGCGCGGCAGGCTCTCGACGAAGGGCGCCGCCGGTGGGCTCTCCGGCTGCGGAACCGATTCCGGCGCCGGCTCCTGGGCCACGGCCGGCCCGAGCCCGGCCACGAGGGCGAGCGCCGCGAGGGCGGGGAGGTACGGTGGACTCCTCACGCCTGAATCCCTCGCGGGGGCGGGCTCCACGGGGTCTCGGGCACCGGCGTCAGCGGGCCGTTGCCGGAGAACCAGCTCGTGAGGTTGTCGACCACCAGCCGGCCCATGGTCTCGCGGGTCTGGATCGAGGCCGAGCCCACATGTGGTAGCAGCACCAGGTGGTCGAGGGCGGCGAGCTCGGCCGGGACGTGCGGCTCGCGCGCGAAGACGTCGAGGCCGGCGCTGTGGATCGTCCCGGCCGTCAGGGCGGCGATCAGCGCCGGCTCGTCCACCACGCTGCCGCGGGCCACGTTGATCAGGATGCCGTTGGGGCCGAGGGCGTCGAGTATGTCGGCCCCCACTAGCCCGTCGGTCTCCGGTCCGCCGGGGGCGACCACCATGAGGATGTCCACCGCCCGCGCGAGGTCGAGGAGCGTCGGGTGATAGGCGTAGGCCACGTCGTCCTGGCGCCGGCGCCCATGATAGGCGATCCGCACCCCGAAGCTATCCAGGCGCCGGGCGATCGCCCGCCCGATGCGGCCCAGCCCGAGGATGCCCACCTGGCGCCCGCGCAGGGTGGCGGTGAGCGGGTAGGGGGCCTTGGGCCAATGCCCCGCCCGCAGGTAGCGGTCCGCCTGCGGGATCTGCCGCACCGTGGCCAGCAGCAGCCCCAGGGCCAGATCGGCCACCTCGTCGGTGAGCACGTCCGGGGTGTTGGTCACGATGATGCCGCGCGTGGCCGCCGCCCCCGTGTCGATCGTGTCGTAGCCGACCCCGAAACTCGCCACGATCTCGAGGCGGGGCAGCCGCGCGAGCAGGTCGGCATCGACCGGGGCCTGCGCCCCGGTGGCCATGGCGCGGATGCGCGGCCCGATCTCGGCGTAGAAACGGTCGCGGTCGGGGGCGAGGTCGGCCCGGTGCAGGGTGAAGCGTCGGCCCAGGGCCTCCATCACGCTCGGCTGCATCGGCTTCAGCAGCAGGAGGTCGATGGGCTGCATGTCCGGATCGTCTCCCGCGCGCGAGACCGCCGCCGCGTCGTTTTAAGCGCGCGGCGGGAGCCGGTCCAGTCGCCGGCCCGGTGCAACGGGCGTTGCACCCTGCGTTGCAGACGCAAACGCATCAGCCATGCGGTTCGGGGGCCGTTGCCCCACTTTCGCCGGGCGCCTTGGAACACTACTAAAGGAGTCTTCGCCACATCCCGTGCCACGACGAGACAGCCAGCAGCCTGATCATGACCGCGCCGCGCACCCTCTACGATAAGATCTGGGACGACCACGTCGTCGATGTCGAGCCGGATGGCACCAGCCTCCTCTACATCGACCGGCACCTCGTCCACGAGGTCACGAGTCCGCAGGCCTTCGAGGGGCTTCGCGTCGCCGGGCGCCGCGTGCGCCATCCGGAAAAAACCTTGGCGGTGGTGGACCATAACGTCCAGACCTCCGACCGCAGCTTCGGCATCGAGGATCCCGAGAGCCGGATCCAGCTCGAGGCCCTGGCCGAGAACGTGCGCGATTTCGGCATCGAATTCTACGATGCGCTGGATCGCCGCCAGGGCATCGTCCACGTGATCGGGCCGGAGCAGGGCTTCACCCTGCCGGGGCAGACCATCGTGTGCGGCGACAGCCACACCTCGACCCACGGGGCGTTCGGGGCGCTCGCCCACGGCATCGGCACCTCGGAGGTGGAGCACGTGCTCGCCACCCAGACGCTGCTGCAGAAGAAGGCCAAGAACATGCGCGTCACGGTGGACGGCGTGCTGCCGCCCGGCGTGACCGCCAAGGACATCGTGCTGGCGATCATCGGCGAGATCGGCACCGCCGGCGGCACCGGCTACGTCATCGAGTATGCCGGCGAGGCGATCCGCGCCCTCTCGATGGAGGGCCGGATGACGATCTGCAACATGTCCATCGAGGGCGGCGCCCGCGCCGGTCTGGTGGCGCCGGACGCCACCACCTTCGCCTACGTGAAGGGCCGGCCGAAGGCGCCGCAGGGCGAGGCCTTCGCGCGCGCCCAGGCCTATTGGGAGACCCTGGTCTCGGACGAGGGGGCGCATTTCGACCGCGAGGTCCGCCTGGACGCCGCCAACCTCCCGCCCATCGTCAGCTGGGGCACCAGCCCCGAGGACGTGGTGTCGATCCTCGGCACCGTGCCGAACCCGGCCGAGATCGCGGACGAGAACAAGCGTCAGTCCAAGGAGAAAGCCCTCGACTATATGGGCCTCGTCCCCGGCACCCGGATCACCGACATCGCCCTCGACCGGGTGTTCATCGGCTCCTGCACCAATGGCCGGATCGAGGATCTGCGGGCGGTGGCCAAGGTGGTGGAGGGCCGTAAGGTCCATCCCAACGTCTCGGCCATGGTGGTGCCGGGTTCCGGTCTGGTGAAGAGCCAGGCGGAGGCGGAAGGGATCGACCGCATCCTCAAGGAGGCCGGATTCGACTGGCGCGAGCCCGGCTGCTCCATGTGCCTGGGCATGAACGCCGACCGCCTCAGTCCGAACGAGCGCTGCGCCTCCACCTCGAACCGCAACTTCGAGGGCCGTCAGGGCCATCGCGGCCGCACTCATCTGGTCTCCCCGGCCATGGCGGCGGCGGCGGCGGTGGCTGGCCATTTCGTCGATATCCGCGAGTGGCCCGCGCAGTGACGTGAGATAGTGGGGCGGGCCGCAAAAAACCCGATTGACGGCCCGCCCCAGCCCGCCTAAACGAAACCCGTCGGCGGCCAACGAGCACCGACAAGCCCAGGTGGCGGAATTGGTAGACGCGCTGGTTTCAGGTACCAGTCTTGCAAGAGGTGAAGGTTCGAGTCCTTTCCTGGGCACCATCAGTGGCTAAGCCATTGATCCGTTGATATTGTTAGGTTTTTCGGGTCCGACCGGTACACAAAACCGGGTCACACCCCACATGATCCTGACAATGAAACGACATGCTGCCCGCGCCGATTCCGGGTTCCTCCAATTCAAGCTTCGTGTGCCGTCCGACGTAGTCGAGCGTGTGCGTGGACGTGCCGTGACCGTCGAGCTTTCAGGCTCCGCGACCGATCCGGCTTGTGCCGTCAGCTTCCGCCTTGGTGAGTTCGCGAAGGTCTCGTTGCGGACGCGGGATGCAGCGACGGCCGACACCCGGCGGCTCGCCATCGTGGCGGCTTTGTCGAAGGTCTAC
>JAKONB010000520.1 GCA_022702195.1 Beijerinckiaceae bacterium
CTGCCAGCCGCGCACCTCACCGGGAGCCACGGCCTGCGCGTCGATCGTACCCGGCCCCGGAGCGGCGCGGCCCACGAGCTGCCCCAGCTCCCCCAGGATCGCCTCGCCGATGATGGGCTCGGCCGACTCCGGATCGTCGATCAGGGCACGGATATAGTCCTTGGCCGCGAGCGACACGTCGACGAGGTCGCGGCTCGTGCGCACCTCGCCCCGGCGGACACGGTCGAAGGCGGTCTCGAAATCGTGGGTGAAGGCGGCGACGCGCTCGAAACCGAACATCGCCCCCGACCCCTTGATGGTGTGCAAGGCCCGGAAGGAGGTGTCGATCAGCGCGCGGTCGTCCGGACGTTCGCCGAGATCCAGGAGCGTCGCCTCCAGGCAATCGAGAAGTTCGGCCGCCTCGGCTCGGAACATTTCTGCTGGATCGAGCGCAGTCATGGGGTGAATGGTCCCGGTCTCGTGGAATACAGGTCTCTGAGAGACGCCGACGACCGACTTGCCGGGAGATGCCTGCACCTTGCCGTCTAGCGGGCCGTAGAGCTGCCATGACGACACGGATCGGCCCCCCCGGGGAGCCATTATGCAGGATAATGACACAAGCAGGATTGCGATATGTCACCACTTTTAGAATAGCTCCATATAACGGCCGGTTAATTAGCCTCTGAAAATGAGTGGCACCCGGACCTTGTGAACAAAATACCCCAATATAGCCTGGTGTGATGGGATCGCTTGATCCACCGATCACAGGATAGCGGGACCGGGATGCCGCTCAGGCCAGAGTCCTGACGCAGATCGACGCCGCGTCGGACGGCGATCCGGCCGAGGGCGGCTCACACGACGTCCGGTCGATCCCTTCGGGATCGCGGGGTTCGGCCCCGCACACGATCTCCCAGTATACCCCTCGGGGCGCCGGGCGGACTTCACCGAGCGGACTTCACCGAGCGGACTTGGCCGATCCAGCCCGTCACTTGAATCGAGCGGTGGCGGGATCAGGCGGGCGCGATCGCGCTCCGGCCATGCGCGCAGCGTGCGACAGGCTCCCGCCCGTCCAGGCTGAATCAGGACCGTGCGTCAGAACAGGTCGATGCCGTCGAGGTCGTCCGCGCCCTCCGGCTCGGCCGCCGGGGCGATGCCGAGCAGGCTCTGCGCCAGACGGGTCCGAACCTCGTTGAGGGTACACCCCGCCACCGCGGCCTCGACCCAGGCCCGGTCGGGGGCGACCGCGGCGACATCGGCTCCGGTCTCGTCGCCGAGACGCGCCAGTTCCGCGCCGGCGGCGCGCAGCATGGCCTTGACGTTCTGGATGCGCTGCTTGGCCCGGTCCTGGAACTGCATCGCGACGATCGCCGCCGACACGTCGGTGGTGATGGCCTGCGTGGTGGCCCCGGTCTGGCGCAGCACGTCGGCCACCCGGGTGTTCTGGTCGATCAGCGCCCGCATGACCATCCGGACGCGCGCATCGGCCATCCGGCTCTCCTCGGACATGTCGATCGTGGCGATGTCGGCCAGCAGGGCGTGGCTGCTGCGCAACCCCTCCGCGACGGTGCCGATCTGGCCCTTGATCACCTCCGAGAGGCTGTTGATGGTCGAGGCGAGGGTCCGCACCTCGTCGGCGACGACCCCGAAGGCCAAACCGGCATTCCCGGCCCGCGCCGCCTCGATCTTGGCGTTCAGGGCGAGCAGGTTGGTCTGGCGGTTGATCTTCTCGATCTCGACGACGCTCTGCTCCACCGAGGAGAGGTCGCCGAGCACGCCGTCGAGCGTGTGCCCGAGGGTCGTGCCACGCGACGACATCAGGGTGATCCGCGCGATCAGCGCCGCGAGCGTCTCGCCGAGGCCGGCGGCGACATCCGTGAGCTGCCGCGTATCGCCGTCGATCCGCACGGTCTGGACGGAGGCCGCGAGGTCCTGGACGATGCCGGATTGTTCGCAGGTGGTCGCGACGATGTTCTGGAAACGGTCGGAGAGGCCGTGGACGTTCGTCTCCACGTCCGCGGAGACGATCACCAGTTCGGCCACCAGCGCGTCGAGCATCGTCCGCTGCTGCGTCGACAGGCCGAGCCACGCCTGAAGCAGATCGGCCGCCCGCGCCGCCTCGCAGGACGGTGCCGCACCCGGACCGGCGGCGATCGCCACGGGGGCAACCACGGACGGCTCCGAACCCGCGACCACCGCGACATCGTCCACCAGGGCCAGTTCGGGCTCGCGCCGATTCTCGGCATTCCGCCACCGCGCGGGGAACTGCCTCAAAACCGAATGGGCCGCCTGAAAGGACATCGAACGCCGTTCCCCTGACATCGTCGATCCGCCGCTGATCAGAGGGTTTGCGGATGAACGGTGTTGCGGCATTCCTAGAGATCTGGGCTGAAGGAAGTGTTAGCTGCCCATAGCCTCGCCAAACCGATCAAACCAAAGCCCAATGCCATCCCTGTACAATGGGGATAACCGGCGCGAAGGGATCGGTGAAGGGGATTGTCGGGGATCATTTCAGGAAGAATTTACGGGGGCCGGTGTCTAGACAAGTCATGCGGCGTCGAGAGCGGACGCCCCGCCGAGAGGATGCAACCCCGTCTTGTCCGAGCCCCGTACCCTCACACTCGGCCCGGATTGCACGATCCGGACCATCCGCGCCCTGCGGGACGACCTGACCGCCGCCCTGTCCGATACGCCCGCCCTGACCCTCGATTGCGCGGGGGTGGAGCGGGCCGACGTCACCTTCATCCAACTCGTGCTGGCGGCCGCCAAGACCGCCGGGCGGCAGGGCAAGAGCCTCGCCCTCGCCAATCTCTCGCCGGTGTCGGAGGCCGCGTTCCAGCGCGCCGGGCTGCCGGCCCACACCCTCCTCGCCTCCTGATCGAACGAAACGGATTTCCAAGATGGCCACTGTGCTTGCGGTCGATGATTCCCCGAGCATCCGTCAGATGATCAAGGTCGTGCTCGGTCCGGCCGGTCACACGGTGCTGGAGGCCGGGGATGGCGCGGAGGGCCTCGCCAAGGCGAAGAGCGAGGCGCTCAACCTGATCATCACCGATCTCAACATGCCGGTGATGAACGGGCTGGAGATGATCAAGCATCTGCGCACGGTCTCGTCCTGCACCGGGGTGCCGATCCTGTTCCTCAGCACGGAATCGGACGAGGGCATCAAGCTGCAGGCCCGATCCGCCGGGGCGACGGGCTGGATGACCAAGCCGTTCAAGCCCGAGCAATTGCTCGCGGTGGTGACCAAGCTGGTCCGCACCTGATCGCCCCCCGTCGCGGGTCGACGCGCGGCGGGGTTCCGGCCGACACCCGGTTTCGGGCCAGAAAGGCACAGGTCCGCTCGAAACGAAGCGGCGGGCGTTGCATCCGGGCGCGAGAAGCATCACACACGCGCCAGATTTTGGGCCGTTCGGCGTGCCGCCCCTGAGCGAGGCGCGCCGAAGAGTCGACCGTTCGACGCCGTCCGTGATCGTCCACACAAGAGGAACACGTGATGAAGACGCGCGCCGCGGTCGCGTGGGAGGCCAAGAAGCCCCTCACCATCGAAACCATCGACATCGAAGGCCCCAAGGCCGGCGAGGTTCTGGTCGAGCTGATGGCCACCGGCATCTGCCACACCGATGCCTACACCCTGTCGGGCCTCGATTCCGAGGGCAAGTTCCCGGCGATCCTCGGCCACGAGGGCGCGGGCATCGTCCGCGAGGTCGGCGCCGGCGTCACCGCGCTGAAGCCCGGCGACCACGTCATCCCGCTCTACACGCCGGAATGCCGCAACTGTAAGTCCTGCCTGTCGCAGCGCACCAACCTCTGCACCGCGATCCGCGCGACGCAGGGCCAGGGCGTGATGCCGGACGGCACCAGCCGCTTCTCCTGCACCTCCACCGGCGGCAGCCCCGGCGGGTCGAACACCGTGTTCCACTACATGGGC
>JAKONB010000540.1 GCA_022702195.1 Beijerinckiaceae bacterium
GCGGCGGGCGCACCACCCGCGTGCACGGGCCGTTCTGCTCGGATTCGGAGGTGGAGAGCGTGGTGGCGCACCTCAAGCGCCAGGGCCGGCCCTCCTATCTCGAGGCGGTGACCACCGACGACAGCCCGCCCGAGGAGAAGCCCAGCCGCGGTTCCAAGGCCGAGAAGGCCGAGAAGGCGGCGGCCGAAGCCGAGGAGATCGATGCGCCGATCTTCGACGCGGGCGCCTATGCGGGCAGCGGTGGGATCGATCCCGGCGCCGAGCTCTACGACCAGGCGGTGCAGGTGGTCCTGCGCGACAAGAAGGCCTCCACTAGCTACATCCAGCGCCGCCTGCAGATCGGCTACAACCGCGCCGCCTCGATCATGGAGCGGATGGAGATCGAGGGCATCGTCGGGCCGGCCAACCATGCCGGCAAGCGCGACATCCTGATGGAGGGCGGCCACGTCGCCTCCGGCATGATGTACGACGACGATTAGTCCCCCCTCCCGAGCGATCGGCCGGACATCCGGAGCCGCGCCCTGCCCATTCCGGCAGCGCGCGGCTCCTCTCGTTTCGGGGAGCGTCCCATGCTCGCCGTGTTGACGATCCGTTAAGCCTATCGGCCGAGGCTGCCGGAACGGGTGCGCGGCCGGCCTCCTTCCCGCTCGCGCCAGCGGGCCGCCCCACGTCGTCGCATATTCGCCACAGGGTGGGCCTCTAAGCGGGCCGATCCGCGCCCGCCTCCCTCGTCCGCCTCGTCCCAGGAGACCGCCCCCGATGATCGACCGCCGCGCCGCCGGCCCGCTCCTCGCCCTGGCGGCCCTCCTGGTCCAGCCGCCAGCGGCGCAGGCCCAGGTCTCCTCGTTCCTCGACGGCCTGTTCGGCCGCAAGGAGGAGCCGGCCCCGGCCCCCGCCCCCGAGCCGGCCCCCGCCGCGCCGGCCGCCCCGGTGGCGGCCCCGAAGAAGCCGGTGGCGCAGGCGCCGAAACCGAATGCCAAGCCTGCCTCCGAGAAGGCGACCGCCGAGAAGGCCACGGCGCCCAAGCCGGCCGCCAAGGTTCCGGCCGCCGAGCCCGCGGCCCGGGTCGCCGCGGTCGGCGCGCCCGCCCCGGCCCCGGAGAACGACGCGGCCACCACGCTCGCCCAGGCCAACACCTATTTCAACGGCATCACCACGCTCACCGGCACCTTCGTCCAGATCGGCGCCGACGGACGCCGGATCGGCGGCAAGATCACCCTGGCCAAGCCCGGCCGCCTGCGGTTCGACTACGACCAGCCCTCGCCCCTGGAGGTGGTGGCCGACGGCACCTCCGTGGCTGTGAAGGACCGCAAGCTCGGCACCCAGGACCTCTATTTCATCTCGCAGACCCCGCTGAAATTCCTGCTGCGCGACAAGATCGACCTCGCCCGCGACCTGTCGGTGAGCGACGTGTCCAACGATCCCGGCGGGGTGCGGATCTCCCTGGAGGATCGCTCGACCCTCGGGGGCACCTCGAAGATCCAGCTGTTCTTCGATGCCGAGGTGAAGACCCTGAGCCAGTGGCGGATCACCGATCCGCAGGGCTACCAGACCACCGTGCAGCTCTCGAACCTGCAGAAGGGCCGCGCCGTCGACGGCACGGCGTTCTTCATCAATTACGGCCGGTCCGAGGACAAGGCGATGGAGAAGCAGATCCGGGCGCAGTAGGCGCCCGGACCCGGGAGGACGTTCGGACAAAAGATTGGAACGCAGCGTCAACGAAGCGTCCGTACGGCGGGCGCCGTTGCTTCTAGACTGCCGCCGTGCCGCGCTTCTCCGGGAGGCCGGCCGAGGAGATGAGATCACCGGGTGCGGGAGGCGTGCCGGGCTGGGTCTCCGGCAGACAGCACGATCGCCATGGCTGTGGACATCGACGACATCGGACCCGGCGCGCGCAGGCGTGGTGCGAGACCCGTTCTGAGGCTGGTGGGGCGAAACCCGCTCTTCTCCAACGACAACGGCGTCACCGAAACCGGGGACGAGACCGGTGACGCGGCGCCGGACGCGCCCGGGTCCGACGGGCGTCCGCCGGCCGGTCGCCCGTCCCGGACCGGACCGTTCCGCCGCCGTGGCCCGCTCATCACCCGCTGGATCGGTTTTGCCGCCCGCCGCCAGCGGGCGCAGGAGCGCCGGGAGCGCGAGGCGTAGCGGCCCCGCGAGCCTGCCCGCCGTGACCGCGGCGCCGTCCGGTTCAGGACGCCGCGACGGGCTCGGCCGGCCGGGGGACGGGACGCCACCGGTTCAGCTCGGCATCGATGGCGTCCTGCGTCCCTTCGAGGAAGGCGCGGCCCGACAGCCCCGGCGGCAGGAGCGGGAGATAGCTCACCGTCACCGCGCCGGGATGGTGGCGCGAGCCGCCATGCGGCCAGTACAGCCCGGAATTCACCGCCACGGGCAGCACCGGCAGCCCGAGCTTGGCATAGAGCAGCTCGACCCCGCGCTTGAACTGCACCGGATCGGCGATGCCGTTGCGGGTGCCCTCGGGGAACATCAGGACGGAGCGGCCCTCCGCCACCGCCGCGCGGCTCTCGTCGATCATCACCCGCAGGGCCTGGGTGCCGTTGGCCCGGTCGATGATGATCATCGGCGAGCGCCGCAGGAACCAGCCGACGATGGGGATCGCCACCAGCTCGCGCTTGGCCACGATGGCGACGTTGGGCACCAGGATCAGGAAGGCCAGGGTCTCCCAGGCCGATTGATGGTTGGCGACGATGAGGCAGGGCTCGTCCGGGATATGCCCCCGCCCCTCCTCCACGTAGCGCAGCCCGACGATGCGGGAGAGCCCGAACAGGATGCCGCGCGCCCAGAGCCGGGTGGCGGCGCGGATCGGCTTGGTCGGACAGCCGACGGCCGCCAGCACCACCAGCGGCACCACGAAGAGCGCGGTCCAGACGGCCCAGTAGAGGTTGAAGAGCCCGGAGCGGAGACGCGACACTGGACGATCCTCGATCTGGCGCCCCTCGGCGATACGGCCCGGGCGCGGTCTTTCCACGGCGGTGAGACGACGGTCCGGTTTCCGACGAAGCCGCCGCGCCGCCGCGCGCAGGCTCCTTTAAGGCATCGGACGCAGAAGTGGACATCGGTTTTGAGATAAGCCGGTTCCGTCGCACCGTGCTACGGCCCCGGACCGCCTCCGGTTTCCGCCGGACCCGAGATCCCGATTCCCAGCCCCACGCGAGCCAGAGCCCCGTTGCGCCTCACCATCACCACCTGGAACATCAATTCGGTGCGCCTGCGCATCGACCTCGTCCTGCGTTTCCTGGCGGAGGCGCGGCCCGACGTGCTGTGCCTGCAGGAGACGAAATGTCCCGACGATGCGTTCCCGCTCAAAGCCCTGCGCGGCTCGGGCTACGAGAACGTCGTCTTCGCCGGCCAGAAGGGGTATAACGGCGTGGCGATCCTGTCGCGATTCCCGTTGATCACCCGCGACGTCATGGCCTTCTGCGAGCGGGCGGATGCGCGCCACATCTCGGCGGTGCTGGGGCCGGAGGCCGGCAAGGCGGCGGGCCTCGCCCTGCACGATTTCTACGTGCCCGCCGGCGGCGACGTGCCCGACCGCGCCCTCAACCCGAAATTCGCGCACAAGCTCGATTTCCTCGCCGAGCTGCGCGCCTGGGGCGGTCGCCGCGCGAGCGGACCGGCGGTCCTGGTGGGCGACCTCAACGTCGCGCCCCTGGAGCACGACGTCTGGTCGCACAGGCAGCTCCTCGACGTGGTGAGCCACACCCCGGTCGAGACCGAGGCGCTCGAGACCCTGCGGGGCGAGGCCGGCTGGATCGACGCCGCCCGCCTGCTCGTGCCCGAACCGGAGAAGATCTACACGTGGTGGAGCTACCGCTCGCCGGATTGGAGCAACGCCGACAAGGGCCGGCGCCTCGACCATGCCTGGGTCTCCCCCGATCTCGCCGGCACGGTCCGGGACGTCACCGTGGCCCGCCACGCCCGCGGCTGGGAGCGCCCCTCCGACCACGCACCGGTGACCCTGACCCTGGATTTGTAGGGACGAAAACCACTGGCCGGCCCGCCCGGTGGAGATGAAAACCACCGGCCGTCACCGGCCGGTCATGCGAGCCGGCTAGGGGCGGCGTCCATCGCCATCGATGGAAGCCCGAGACCCCGCATGAGCCACGCAGCACGGGCGGTCCGCCGCGAGACCAGCCTCGGCCTCACCAGCGCGGTCCATCGCAGCCGGGCGCTGTCGCGCGCCGGCCTGTCCGAGCGCCTGTTCACCCTGGCCTTCAGCGGCCTGGTCTACCCGCAGATCTGGGAGGACCCGGAGGTCGACCTGGCGGCCCTGGCGCTGACGCCCGACGACCACGTGGTGGCCATCGCCTCGGGCAGCTGCAATGTCCTGTCCTACCTCACCGCCGATCCGGCCCGGATCAGCGCGGTGGACCTCAACGGCGCGCATATCGCCCTGGGGCGCCTGAAGCTCGCCGCTCTGCGGCACCTGCCCGACCACGACAGCTTCTTCCGCTTCTTCGGCCGGGCCGACACCCCGGCCAACCTCGCCGCCTACGCGGCGGCCATCGCCCCCCATCTCGATCCGGTCTCGCGGGCCTATTGGGAGGGGCGGCGGCCCGACGGGCAGCGGCGCATCGCCGCCTTCGCGCAGAACCTCTACCGCTTCGGCCTGCTCGGCCGCTTCATCGGGGCCGGCCACCGGCTGGCGAGGCTCTATGGCTGCGACCTCGCGGCGGTGCTGGCCGCGCGCAGTCTCCCCGAGCAGCGCGCCCTGTTCGACGCCCATGTGGCGCCGCTCTTCGACAAACGGTTCGTGCGCTGGCTGATCCGCCGGCCGGCCTCCCTCTACGGCCTCGGGATTCCCCCGGCCCAGTACGTGGCGCTCGCCAAGGACCGGCCCGGCGGCATGGTCGAGGTGCTGCGCCACCGGCTCGAGCGCCTCGCCTGCGGCTTCCCGATCCAGGACAATTACTTCGCCTGGCAGGCCTTCGGCCGCGGCTACGCGCCGGGGCCGGAGGCGGCGCTGCCGCCCTATCTCCAGCCCAGGCATTTCACGGATCTGCGCGCGCGGACGGGGCGGGTGAGCTACCGCCAACAGGCGATGACCGCCTTCCTGGCCGCCAGCCCGGAGGCCAGCGCCGACGCCTACGTGCTCCTCGACGCGCAGGACTGGATGTCGGACGACGACCTCACCGCGCTCTGGACCCAGATCACCCGCACCGCCCGGCCCGGGGCGCGGGTGATCTTCCGCACGGCGGCCGACGAGCGCTGCCTGCCGGGCCGGGTGCCCGACGCGATCCTGAGCGCCTGGGACTATGCCGAGGAGGAGAGCCGGCGCCTCGCCGCGCGTGACCGCTCGGCGATCTATGGCGGGTTCCACCTCTACCGGCTGCGCGCCGCATGAGCGAGGCCGCCCGCCTGATGGACCGGATGTATCGCCGCCAGCGCCACATCTACGATGCCAGCCGCAAGTTCTACCTGCTCGGCCGCGACGCGGCGATCGCCGGCCTCGCGGTGCCCCCCGGCGGCAGCGTGCTGGAGATCGGCTGCGGCACCGGGCGCAACCTCGTGGCCATCGCCCGGACCTACCCGGAGGCCGCCTGTCACGGCCTCGACGTGTCGGCGGCGATGCTCGACACCGCCGCCCGGGCGGTCGCGCGGGCGGGGCTCGAGAGCCGCATCCGGCTGGCGCAGGGCGACGCGACGGATTTCGACCCGCAGGCCCTGTTCGGCCGGGCGGATTTCGACCGGATCGTCATCTCCTACGCCCTGTCGATGATCCCCCCCTGGGAGGCGGTGTTGGCGCAGGCCGCCCGGCATCTGGCCCCGGGCGGCGCCCTCCACGTGGTGGATTTCGGCGGCCAGGCCGGTTTGCCGGCCCCGGCCCGCGCCCTGCTCAACCGCTGGCTCGCCGCCTTCGCGGTGACGCCCCGCCTCACTCTCCCCGCCGCCCTGGCCCGGGTCGGCGACCGGGCGGGCTTCGCGGCCAGCATTCGGCAGCGTTACGGGGGTTACACGGTCCATGGGATCGTCACGCGTGCGCTCGCCACGGAACAGGCGGCCGCGTCGTCGCATTAGCTTCGCAAGAATCCCTTTCCGGAGCTAAAGACCCTCATGCGCAAGCTGCTCGTCGCCTTCCTGCTGCCGAAGCTCGTCTCCTACCTGCGCCGCCGCTATTCCGGCCGCCCGACCCGCCACTCGGCCTGAGACGCACCGACGCGTTTCAATTCTCCCTGCTTCGGCGTGTCCGAGCGCGGCGTCCTGGAAATTGGATCCAGGACGCCGCGCTCGGTTTTTGTTTGAGCATCGTCTTTTTCCGAAAGTCGGCAGCCACCTTTCGGGGCCATGCTTCGAAAGCGGGAGATGCCGGAGATCGGGTGGTTCGGATGTCACGCTCGCGGTGAGGCGCGGCCCGACAGCGATTGGGCTCCCGTCGTCAGCCTGTCCGACGATGTCGAGGCGGCCCTTCTGGACCCGCTTCTCGCCGGCAGATGCCGCGCGGAGCCGGCATACGCGTCGCGATCCTCACGACCTGTTCTGCCGGTCTCGCCACGATCTGGGGCTGCTCAAGACAAGAGGCTTCGGACTGGCGCGCGAAGGTCACCGACTCGCTGTCCGCAACGGGGCCGCATCCGCAAGGCAAATTTCACATCCGGCGCCAAGGCCGTCGAGGCGGGGTCAGTGAGCCCGGCGTGCAAACCACAGCGTTCCGAGGCCAAGCGCCAGGGCGCCCAGCGGGAACAGCAACAGGGTCAGGGTGTGGGCATCCATTACCGCCGCTGCCGGAGGAATCCTCTCGCCGCCCAAGGTAGGGCTCCGCTGATGCATCAGCAAAGCAGGGAGATGGTGGGGGTGAGCCAGGGACTGGGAGCATCCGCGGCCAGCGGGGTTCGCTGAGCGAAGAGCGGAGCCAGCCCGCCGACGGCCAGGACGGCGATCGCAACGCCGTTGACGTCGGTTGCCGAGAGCTTCGTGCGCTCGTTCGCGACGCGCTTTTCTTGATCGGTCGGAGTTGGGTCGGTCAAGACTCATCGGTCTCCTTCGATCGGCGATGGCGCCCGGTCCTGAGCGCTCGTTCCATCTACGAAGGTCCGCCCATCGACGAAGGACCGCGACGCCGCTTCCCGCCCGCGCCCAGGTCCGCTCAGCGCCCCCGCTCCCCTCGCAACCGCCGCGCCCGCCCCCGCCCATCGCCGACATAGATGACGAGCCCCAGGGCCAGCCAGAGCCCGAGGCGCGCCCAGGTGTCGCCCGGCAGGCCCAGCATCAGCCCGAGGCAGGTGAGGATGCCGAGCCCCGACACCAGCGGTAGGCCGCGCACCCGGAACGGCCGGGGCCGGTCCGGATCGGTCCGGCGCAGGATCGGTACGGCGGCGCAGACCACCAGGAAGGCGAACAGGGTGCCGATGCTCACGAGTTCGCCGAGCAGGTCGATGGGCAGCAGACCCGCCATCAGGGCGGTGGCCGCCCCGATCACGATCTGGCTCGCGGCCGGCGTCTGGAAGCGCGGATGCACCCGCCCGAAGACCGGCGGCAGCAATCCGTCTCGGGCCATGGCGTAGAACACCCGCGCCTGCCCGTAGAGCGCGGTGAGCGTCGCCGTGGTCAGCCCGAGGATCGCCCCGACCTTGATGACGATGGCGAAGGACCCGAGGCCGATCGCCGCCAGGGCCTTGGCGATGGGGTCGGCGACATTGAGAATCCGGTAGGGCACCAGGCCGGTGAGCACCGCCGCCACCGCCCCGTAGAGGAGCGTGGTGATCGCCAGCGAGCCCAGCAGCCCGATCGGGGCGTCGCGCTGCGGGCGGCGCGTCTCGGCCGCCGCCGTCGAGACGGTCTCGAAGCCGAGATAGGCGAAGACCACCACCCCGGCCCCGCGCAGCACCCCACTCCAGCCGAATTCGCCGAAGGTGCCGGTGTTGGGCGGGATCAGGGGCGACCATAGGGCGGGATCGACATGGGCGGCGCCCACCGCGACGAAGGCCAGGATGATCGCCACCTTGACCGCCACCAGGACGGCGTTCACCCGCGCCGAGCCACGGTTGCCGCGCACCAGCAAGGCGGTGAGTGCGAGGACGAGGGCGGCGGCGGCCAGGTCGAACCGCGCGGTGGCCCCGTCGGGCAGCGGCGTGCCGGGGGCCGCCGAGAGGGCGGCGGGCAGGCGCAGCCCGAGATCGGCCAGCAGGCTGCGGGCATAGCCCGACCAGCCCACCGCCACCGTGGCCGCCGCCATGGCGAATTCGAGGACGAGGTCCCAGCCGATGATCCAGGCGCAGAGTTCGCCGAGGGTCGCGTACGCATAGGTGTAGGCGCTGCCCGGGGCCGGCACCATGGCGGCGAGCTCGGCGTAGCACAGGGCCACGAGGCCGCAGGCGAGGCCCCCGAGCAGGAACGACAGGGTCAGGCCCGGCCCGGCGTAATTCGCCGCCGCCGTGCCGGTGAGCACGAAGATCCCCGCCCCGATGGTCGAGCCGATGCCCAGCGCCACGAGATCGAGGGCCGTGAGGCTGCGGGCGAGCCGGGAGCCGCCCGCCTCCGGGGCCGCCGGGTCGCCCGGGGAGGCGCCCAAGGGATCGCCCAAGGCATCGTTCCAGGGTTTGCGCAGGCTCGGACGGGATCGCGGCACGAATCGCGGCATGAATGGGAACCCTCCGTTACCCGCCGGGCAAGCCGCGGGCCAGATCGGCCGGCACTGGCATCCGCGCCGCTTTCGTGTATGGTCCGCCGCGCTCCGACCCGCTCGCGCGGGGCCGGGGCATGAGCTGCTTGTGGACGCGACCGTGCTGGACGACATCCCGGCACAGGCCGCCCGCGAGTGTCGCGCGGCTCCCCGAGGGGCGCCGCCTGATCCGAAAACCCCATCCGAAAGGGATAGCGATGTCGATCACGGCAGAGCGCAAGACCGCGCTCATCAAGGAATACGCGAACG
>JAKONB010000541.1 GCA_022702195.1 Beijerinckiaceae bacterium
CTCGATCTTCGCCTTCGCGGCCTATCATCGCCTGCTCAGCGGCGAACACGTCACCTCGGTGATCCGAAGCGACGGCAAGGGCCACGAGGCCGACCCGGACGGCCTGGCGGAACTGGAATCGCGCGAACTCGCCACCAGCACCGCCAGCGAGATCGTCTTCACGCCGGAGGGCGAGGCCTTCGCCGAGACCGTGGTCGCCAGCCTCCGTCAGACCACGGGCCGGTGATCCGCCGCCTCGCCCCGGACACGAAGGAGCGGCCGGGGCGGGAGGCAGGCACAACCCCGTCGGGGCGGGTCACACCAGGTAGACGATGCCCACCTGCCGAAAAATCTTCGGGCCTTTCTTCGCGTTGAGAACAGCCTGAGCCACGCTGAGGGAAAGGCCACGCATGGTGGCGAATTCGGCGACGGTCACCCACGTCATGATGCTGGTCTTCCCCGTGGCTCATGATTTATAACGCGATGGCTAGCGATCCTATGATCATCTGTCGAGGCGCCGCCGGGGATTGGTCCGAGACCGAACGGTAACTATCCTGCCGATCGGCGCCATCCGATGTGAGCAAGAGGGGCTGATCCAAGGTCCGGGGACGACCGGCGCGGGCGTCAGCCCTTCGAACTCTGGAACGGACGCAGCAGCCAGGCGAGGCGTCCGGCGTCGAGATCCTCTTCCCCGGTGGGGCGGGTGGGCTCCGGGGCGGGCGGCCTCGGCTGGGCGGCCCCGTGCATGATCTGACCGAGGAGCGATGGCAGCTCCACGCCGTATTCTTCAAGCAGCAGAGCCGCGTCGAGGAGCGAGCGGATCTGCTGCTCCGGAACCGGCTGGCCCGCGATCTGAGCGTCGAGCACGTTCCGGGCGAGGAGTGCGGCGAGGCGGGACAGCTCGGGGAGCCGGTCCGCCGGGTTCGCGACCTGTGTGACGGGTGCTGGAGCAGCGCTCATCCGGGATCTCCTTCTCGGCACGATGGAACAGCCCAGTAACGGACCCCGAGAATTTTCCCCACTGGATTGTGTGGGGATCCTCACCATCCTGTTGAAAGCACCCTAGGCGCGGACGCCGGCCGACGCGATCGGTGGATGGGCGCTGTCCCCGTTTACGCATCGTTCGACATGATCGCGTTCGGTGCCGTGCCCGTATCGGGGTTTTTACCATCGCCGTCCAAGATGCGACGCTGGGAGCGGAGCGCGGGGGACGATGGCGGAAGCGGCGCGGGAGGCGGGCATCGCACGGGGCGCTCCGGAGGACGCGGCGCGTCTGGCCTGGGTCGACGTCGCAAAGGGCCTGTGCATCGTCCTCGTGGTGATGATGCATTCCACCCTCGGCACCGGCCTCGCCATGGAGGGGGAGGGCTTCCTCCACACGCTCGTCGCCTTCGCCAAGCCGTTCCGGATCCCGGATTTCTTCCTGCTGTCGGGTCTGTTCCTCGGCCGGGTGATCGACCGGGACTGGCGCCTGTTCGCCGACCGGCGGGTGGTGCACTTCGCTTATTTCTACGGGCTCTGGGTGCTGATCCAATCGGCCTTCAAGGCCGGCCAGATCGTCGACGGGGCCGGCCCGACGGCGTTCCTGTCCCACCTCGCCTGGGCTCTGGTCGAGCCCTACTCGACCCTGTGGTTCATCTATCTGCTGGCCGTGTTCTCGGTGACGACGAAGCTGCTGCGCCGGGTGCCCACCCCGCTGCTGCTGGCGGGCGCCGCCCTGCTGGAGATCCTGCCGGTTCACACCGCATCCGGCCTGGTGGACGAGTTCTGCGACCGCTACGTCTGGTTCCTGTTCGGCTACGTCTTCGCCGAGCGCATCTTCGGCTTCGCGGATGCGGTCCGCCGCCATCCGCGCGCCGCCCTGGCGGGCCTCGGCCTCTGGGCGGTGCTGGAGGGCGTGATGGTGTTCACCCCCACCGGCCTGCCGGCGATGCCGACACCGGCGCAGGTCCCGGTGCTGGGCTTCCTCCTCAGCGGCGCCGGTGCGCTGGCCGTCGTCGCCATGGGGGCTCTCCTGTGCCGGGCCGGCGGCCCCGTGACGGCGGCGCTGCGCGCCTGCGGCCGGCGCTCCATCGTGATCTATCTCGGCTTCTTCCTGCCCATGGCCCTCACCCGCACCCTTCTGGTCAGGACCGGGGCGGTCGACGATGTCGGCGTGGTGAGTCTGGCGGTGACGGTGGTGGCGATCCTGGTGCCGCTGGGCGTCGAGCGGCTGGTCCGCCACACCCGCCTGGCGTTCCTGTTCGTGCGGCCCAGCGCGTTCCACATCGTCCCCGAGCGGCCGGTCCCGGCGCGACCGGCGCTGACGACGGCGTGACGCGCAGGCGGGCATGCATCCGGCCCGGGGCGGTGTAAGGAGGACCGCGCCCGTCTGCCGAGGTCCGTGATGAAGCCCACCCCCGAGAGCCCCGTCGCCACCAGCGTGATGCCCTCGCCCAATCACGGCGAGCGCCGGGGCGGGGCGCCCGACCTGCTGATCCTGCATTACACCGGGATGGACGGCGCGAGCGCGGCCTTGCAGCGCCTCGCCAATCCGGTGGCCGAGGTCTCGGCCCATTACGTGGTGCTGGAGGATGGGCGCGTGGTGCAGATGGTGCCGGAGGGGCGCCGGGCCTGGCATGCGGGGGCCGCCGCCTGGGCGGGCGTGCAGGACGTCAATTCACGGTCGCTCGGCGTCGAGATCGTCAATGGCGGCCATGCGGGCGGCCTGCCGCCCTATCCCGAGCCTCAGATCGCCGCGGTGGGCGCCCTGTGCCGCGATCTCGTCGCGCGGTGGGGCATCGCCCCGCACCGGGTGCTGGCCCATTCCGACGTGGCGCCCGAGCGCAAGGAGGATCCGGGCGAGCACTTTCCCTGGGACCGGCTCGCCCGCGACGGCGTGGGTCACCATGTGCCGCCGGCCCCGTTCCAGGACGGGCGCTTCTTCGCCGAGGGCGATGCCGGACAGCCCATCGAAGCCCTGCAGGCGATGTTCGCGCTCTACGGCTACGATCTGCCGGTGACCGGTACCTTCGATGCCCGGATGCGGGCGGTGGTCACCGCTTTCCAGCGCCATTTCCGGCAGGCCTGGGTCGATGGCGTGGCCGATGCCTCGACCATCACCACCCTGCGCGACCTGATCGCCGGCCTTCCGGGGCGCTGAGCATCGTCCCGGAAGGGGGGCGGCCTCCGGGACGATGCGCCGCCGGGCGTCTCACACCGTTTCCGCTCGGTCCGTCCGGTCCCTCGCGAGCGCGGGTCCCTCTCCCGAAAGGAGTGGGACAGGGTGGGGCGTGGGACACCTCCGAGAAGGCCCCTCGCCCCGACCCCTCCCGCATGGGAGAGGGGCCTGGTGCCACCATGTCCACCGAGGGGGATCGGGCGGCGACGGTCTCATGCCCGGTGCGCGGCCTCCACCGGGTCCGTCTGGGCACCCCGCGTCCGCCACAGGCTGTAGGTGACGCCGGCCGCCAGAAGC
>JAKONB010000485.1 GCA_022702195.1 Beijerinckiaceae bacterium
GCGGTGTTGTCGGCGCGCTCGATGGCGGTGCCGAGCCGGGTGAACCAATAGGCGTCGTTGCGCAGCATGGTGCGATAGGCCGACCCGTCGAAGGCCAGCGAGATGCTCTTCACCCAGTCGAGGAAGCGGGTGAACTCGTCGCGGTTGAGGTCGCGCCCCTCGTAGTTGCGCAGTTCCAGCCACGCCCCGTTGATCGCGTCCCACATCTCGGTGGTGAGCGCGGTGCGGACGCTGCGGGCATTCTCGCGGGCGGTCTCGATGCAGGAGCGGATCGAGGACGGGTTGTGCGGACTGAACGCGAGGAAGTTGCAGACCGTCGCCTCGTTGACGCTGTCATAGAGCGGCTTGAACACTTCGGGGTCGCCGGCCGAGGCCAGGGCGGAGGCCCATTCGTTGGTCTCGCCGCCGCCATAGCTCGATGGGAGCGCCGCGAGCCGCAGAGCCGCATCGAGGATGCGGGCCACGAACTCGGCCCGCTCCGCGTAGCGGGAGAGCCAGTAGAGGTTGTCGGCAGTCCGGGAGAGCATGGGCTTCCGTTGAGACGCCGGCCGGGTGCTGCGAGGCAACGCGGCCGTTGGGCTGAAAGGACTATGCCGGATACGGCGGCGGCTTGGAAAGAACCCCTCGCCGGGCGGCGGGGGATTCGCGCGCTGTGGTCCAGCGCATCGTCTTTGGCCGAAAGCCGGAGGCCACCTATCGGGACGATGCGCGGGACACTTTCTTTGACATCGTCTCTTCCCGAAAGTCGGAATCCACCTTTCGGGACGATGCTCGGGACACTTTCTTGCGCATCGTCTCTTCCCGAAAGCCGGAATCCACCTTTCGGGACGATGCTTCAAGCGTCGAGCACCCAGGTATCCTTGGTGCCGCCGCCCTGGCTGGAATTGACCACGAGCGACCCCTCCTTGAGGGCGACGCGGGTGAGGCCGCCCGGCACGATGCGGATCTCGTCGGAGCCGCACAGCACGAAGGGCCGCAGATCCACGTGCCGGGGGGCGACGCCGGAGGCGACGAAGGTTGGGCAGGTGGAGAGCGCGAGGGTCGGCTGCGCGATGAAGCCGTCGGGCGCATGCTTGAGCTTGCGCGCGAATTCGTCGATCTCGCGCTTGGTGGCGTGCGGACCGACCAGCATGCCGTAGCCGCCCGAACCGTTCACCTCCTTCACCACCAGCTGCGCGAGATTGTCCATCACGTAGGAGAAGGCCTCCTTCTCGCGGCAGCGATAGGTGGGCACGTTGTGCAGGATCGGCTCCTCGCCGGTGAAGAAGCGCACGATCTCCGGCATGTAGCTGTAGACCGCCTTGTCGTCGGCGATGCCGGTGCCCACCGCATTGGCCAAGGTCACGGTCCCGCGCTCGTAGGCGTTCATGATGCCGGGCACGCCGAGAACGGAATCGGGCCGGAACACCAGCGGGTCGAGGAAGTCGTCGTCGAGGCGGCGATAGAGCACGTCGACCCGGCGCGGGCCTTCCGTGGTCCGCATGTAGACGACGTCGTCCTTGGTGAAGAGGTCCGACGCCTCGACCAGATCGACGCCGAGCTTGTCGGCCAGGAACGAGTGTTCGTAGAACGCCGAATTGTAGCGCCCCGGCGTCAGCAGCGCCACGGTGGGGTCGCGGGTCGCCGTGGAGGGCGCCAGGCTGCGCAGGGTCGCCAGCAGCGCGTCGGGGTAGTTCTCAACGGGTGCCACGTGGTGCCGCGAGAACAGCTCGGGGAACAGCCGCAGCATCACCTCGCGGTTCTCCAGCATGTAGGAGACACCGGACGGGGTGCGGGCATTGTCCTCCAGAACGAAGAAGTCGTTCTCCCCGGTGCGGACGATGTCGATGCCGGCGATATGAACGTAGAGGTCGTGCGGCACCCGGAACGCCCGCATCTCCATCCGGTAATGCGGATTGCGATAGACCAGATCGGCGGGGATCACGCCCGCCTTGATACATTCCTGGGCGCCGTAGATGTCCTTGAGGAACGCGTTGATCGCGGTGACGCGCTGTTTCAGGCCGCGTTCGAGAAAACTCCATTCCGGCTTGGTGATCACCCGGGGGATGATGTCGAAGGGAATCAGCCGCTCGGTGGATTCGTTGGCGCCATAGACCGCGAAGGTGATGCCGATGCGGCGGAACAGCATCTCGGCCTGGCTGCGGCGGGTGTTGAAGTGCTCGGGCGGCGTGGTCTCGAGCCAGGATTTGAGATTGCTGTAGGCCTCGCGCACGGCGGCGTCTTTCAGCGCCCCCTCGGGCAGCCCGGTCATCTCGTCGAACGCAGCGAGCGCCATTCGCGCCTCCTTCTTAAACGCCAAGTTCCAGGCAAGAGGCGCGCCACGGGGCGAGCGACCTGATGGGCGGGGCCTCCCTGACCCCTTTCGTCACGACCGTAGCACGTTCAGATGAGCTTCAACCCTTTGAAGCTCGCATGGCCCTCACGGCCGAGAATGACGTGGTCGTGCACCACGATCCCGAGGGGATCGAGCGCCGCCACGATCTCGCGGGTCATCCGGACATCGGCGGCCGATGGCGTCGGATCACCGGACGGGTGGTTGTGCGCCAGGATGATGGCGGTGGCCGAGAGCTCGAGCGCCCGGCGGGCGACCTCGCGCGGATAGA
>JAKONB010000571.1 GCA_022702195.1 Beijerinckiaceae bacterium
GTGCCGATGCCCCCCGGCAGGGCGACGAAGGCATCCGACCGCTCGAACATCAGCCGTTTGCGGGTGTGCATGTCCTCGACGACGATGGTCTCCTGGATCTCGTCGAGCATGCGCTCGCGCGACTTCAGGAAATCCGGGATGATGCCGGTGACGTGGCCGCCATGCGCCAGCACGGCCCCCGCGACGGTGCCCATCAGCCCGACATTGCCGCCGCCATAGACGAGGCCGATGCCGGCCTCGGCGAGGGCCTTACCGAGGGTCTCGGCCGCCGCCTTGAAGGCCGGATCGCCGCCGAACCCTGACCCGCAATAGACACAGACCGTTCTCACCGGAGCCATGCGGCGCCTCCCGCAATGCGCAGATGGCTGAGGAAGGCCGCCGCGCGGCCCTCATCCTGGGGCCAAACGGCTGATTTCACGGGGGATCCGGCCGCCGGGCGGCCGTGCGGATTTGGTGTTCCGGTCATGTTCGTTAATATGTCACCATCGATTGGCGGTTCGCCGGTATGGCGAACCGGATCTCGGCCGCGGGCGGCCCGGAACGTTGCTGGGCGAAGGAGTAGAGCGTCATGACGGCGGAGTTGCGACGGAGCATCTTCCTCGCCTGCGTGGGGCTTCTGGGCGGCTTCGCGCTGGTGGTCACCCTGTACGGCGCCAGCACCCTGTTCAAGCATGGCCCCGGGTCCTCCGCAATCCAAAGCTTGGCCGGTGTCTTCGGCGGGGTGCAGCGGCCGGCCACGGAGGCGCCGCCGACCCTGCCGGGAAAGTCCCCGGCGACGCGGACGGAGCCGGCCGGCGGGACGGAGGCGACGGCCAAAGCGGACCCGGCCAAGGCCGACTCGGCCAAGACGGACTCGGCCAAGACGGACTTGACCAAGACGGACCTGCCCAAGACGGACCTGCCCAAGGCGGACCCGCCCAAGGCGGGGTCGGCCCCGGCACAGGACGGCGCCCGGAGCGAGAGCCCGACCTTCGACATCATCCGCGTCGAGCCGACGGGCGAGACCGTGATCGCGGGGCGCGCCCCGCCCAACACCACCGTCGAATTGCTGCGCGACAACCAGCCGATCGCGCGTGCGCTTGTCGACCCCTCCGGCCAGTTCGCCATCGTGCCCCCCGCCCTGCCCGCCGGCAACAGTGAGATCACCCTGCGCGGCACGGGGGCGGACGGGCAGGCACGGACCTCGCGGGAGAGCGTCGTGGTGGTGGTCGCCCAGGCGCGCGACACCAAACCCCTCATCGCGCTCACCGCCCCGGACAGGCCCACCGTGGTCCTGTCCCAGCCCGACCCCGCCGGCGCCGCGCCGGGTCAGGCGGTCGCGGCGGCCGATCCCCGCCCCTCCGACGCACGCCCGGCCGGTGCCCAGGACATGATCAAACCCGAGGCCGGGCAGGCCCCCGGCAAGGCCCCCGGCCCGGTCAAGATCGTCAGCGTCGAGGCCGAGGAGGGGGGCAGGCTCTACGTCACCAGCCAGGCGCCCCCCGGCGCGACCGTGCGGCTCTATCTGAACGACGCCCTGGTCGCCCCCGGCAGCGTCGGGGCGGATGGGCGGGTCGCCTTCGCCATCGGGCGCGGGATCCAGCCCGGCGCCTACAAGGTGCGGGTCGATCAGGTCGATCCGGTCTCCGGCAAGGTGAAGACCCGCTCCGAGGTGGCCTTCACGGTGCCGCCGGCGGCCAAGCCCGTGGCGGCGGCGACAAAACCCGCCGAACCGGCCGCCGAGGCGGGAAGCCCCGACCGGCGCGTCGCCGAGGCGCAGGCCACGCCGGCGGCTTCCCCGCAGCCCACGGTGTCGGCGACGGCCTCCACCGGGGCGGTGCGCCCCGGCAGCGTGTTCGTGCCCGAACTCGGCACGGCCCGCATCACCCGGGGCGACAGCCTGTGGCAGATCAGCCGGCGCATCTACGGCAAGGGCACGCGCTACACGGTGATCTTCGACGCCAACCAGCCGCAGATCCGCAATCCCGACCGGATCTATCCCGGCCAGATCTTCGTGCTGCCGAACGAGGGAAGCGCCGCGGGGGCGCAGGCCCCCACGCGCGGGTGAGCCCCCACGCGCGGATGAAACGAGGGGCCACGCGAGGAGCGCAGGGCCGGTAGACGGTCCGCGCCTGTCCCCGGCGGCGGCGCGAGCCTATATCGGTTCCAAATTCCCTCACCTCCGAGACCCGTTTTATGAATCCCGATCCCGCCTCCGGCGGCGCGGATGGCGGCCCGACGCCGCCCGCGCGGCCCGGCCTCGTCGCCACCTATCGTCGCCTCTGGCCCTATCTCTGGCCCCATGGCCGGCCGGACCTGCAGCGGCGGGTCTTCGTGGCCTTCGGGCTGCTGATCGTCGCCAAGTTCGTCACGATGGTGACGCCCTTCACCTTCAAATGGGCCACCGACGCCCTGGTGGCCCTGGTCGACCGCAAGGACGGCGCGCCCGCCGCCCTGCCCACCGGGCTGCTCGCCGCGCCGATGCTGCTGATCGGGCTCTACGGCCTGTCGCGCATCGCCATGGCGGGGTTGACCCAGGTGCGCGACGGACTGTTCGCCAAGGTGGCGATGCATGCCGTGCGCCGCTTGGCACTCCAGACCTTCGAGCACATGCACCGGCTCAGCTTGCGCTTCCACCTCGAGCGCAAGACCGGCGGCCTCACCCGGGTGCTGGAGCGCGGCCGCGGCGGCATCGAGGAACTCTCGCGCCTGATGGTGCTGACCCTGGTGCCCACCATCGTCGAGTTCCTCCTGGTGATCGGTGTGCTCGCCTACGAGTTCGACTGGATCTACTCGGTGGTCGTGTTCGTGATGGTGGCGGCCTATCTCGGCTTCACCTGGAAGGCGACGCAGTGGCGCATCGAGATCCGCCGCCGGATGAACAATTCCGACACCGACGCCAACACCAAGGCGGTGGATTCGCTGCTCAACTTCGAGACGGTGAAATATTTCGGCGCGGAGCGGCGCGAGGCCGAGCGCTACGATTCCTCGATGGCGAAGTACGAGAAGGCCTCGACCCAGACCTACGTCTCGCTGGCGGTGCTCAATGCCGGCCAGGCGGTGATCTTCACCATCGGCATGACGATCGTGATGTGGCTGGCCGCGCGCGACATCCTGGCCGGCCGCACCACCATCGGAGGCTTCGTGCTGGTCAATACCATGCTGGTGCAGCTCTCGATGCCGCTCAACTTCATGGGCATGATCTACCGCGAGATCAAACAGGCCCTGATCGACATCGACGACATGTTCCAGATCCTGCACCGCAACCCGGAGATCGCCGACCGGCCGGGGGCGGCCCCGCTCGCCGTCACCGCCGGGGCCGTGCGGTTCGAGGGCGTGCATTTCGCCTACGATCCCGCCCGGCCGATCCTCAAGGGGGTCAGCTTCGACGTGCCGGCGGGCCGCACGGTGGCCATCGTCGGTCCCTCGGGGGCGGGCAAGTCGACCCTGTCGCGCCTGCTGTTCCGGTTCTACGAGCCGCAGGCGGGCCGCATCCTCGTCGACGGGCAGGACATCGCCGGGGTGCGCCAGAACTCGCTGCGGGCGGCCATCGGCATGGTGCCGCAGGACACGGTGCTGTTCAACGACACGATCGGCTACAACATCCGCTACGGCTGCTGGGACGCCACCGATGGGCAGGTGCGCGAGGCGGCGGCCCTCGCGCAGATCGACCGCTTCGTCTCCGCCCTGCCGGAGGGCTACGACACGCCGGTGGGCGAGCGCGGCCTGAAGCT
>JAKONB010000574.1 GCA_022702195.1 Beijerinckiaceae bacterium
GACCACCACGGCCACCGAGAGGCGCTTGAGGCGCCCGCCCTCCAGGGTCTCGACCCGGGTGACGCGGGAGATCTCGTAATTCGTGGTCTCCTCGTTCTTGGCGGTGGTGTCCTTCTGCGCGGGGGCGGCGCCGGGCTGGTTGGCGCCGGGCAGTTCGTTGCCGACGCTGACCGGATTCTCGCTGCCGCCACTGACGGAGCTCTCGGTGCGCGTCTGGGTGGAGCGCACCACCTTGCTCTCGGGATCGAAGCTCTCGGACCGGTTCTCGACGCGGTTGAGGTCGAGTTCGGCGCTCACCTGCACCCGGGCGCGGCCGACACCGACGATGCCGGCGACGATCTCCTCGATCTGCGAGCGCAGGCGGCGCTCGATGCCGAGCTGGCGCTCCTCCATGCCGGCCCCGCCCTCGGCCTCGGCGCCGCGCGCGCCATCGGCCAGCAGGCGGCCGCGCTCGTCGACGATGGAGATCCGCTCGGGCTTCAGCCCCTCCACGGCGGAGGCCGCGAGGTGGCGGATCGCGCGGACCTGCGACGGGTCGAGGTCGCCGATCAGCTTGAGGACGATGGCGGCGCTGGGCATCTCGCGGTCGCGCTCGAACAGACGCCGCTCGGGGATCACCAGGTGGACGCGGGCGGCCTGGACCCGGCCGATCGCCCGGATCGAGCGGGACAGTTCCCCCTCGAGCGCCCGCAGGTGGTTCACGTTCTGGACGAAGTTGGTGGACGAGAATGCGTCGCCCTTGTCGAAGATCTCGTAGCCGACGCCGGTGGCGCTCGGCAGGCCCTTGCCGGCCAGATCCATGCGCAGGCGGGGCAGGTCGGCGCGCGGGGCCAGGATGGTCTGGCCCGCATCGCCACGGGTCTCGTACCGGATGCCGCGCGCGTCGAGGTCGCGGATCACGGCGGAGGAATCCGACATCGACAGGTCGGCGAACAGCACGCCCATATCGGGCTTGGAGACCCGCAGCATGACGAAGGCGAAGAAGCCGATCAGCGTCATGGTCACGGCGGCCATCGCCGCCAGCCGTGCCGGACCCAACTTGCCGACGAGTTCGAGAATCGACTTCACGACGTGACGTATCCACCCGAACCGGCGCGGCGGATGGGCCGCGCTTGCCCGGCAGAATTTGCCCGGTACGTGGTTAGCGCCCGGTTAACGCCCGGGCGGGAAGCCGCCGGCGGGTCCTGAAAACGCGAAAGCCGCGTCCCGAGATGGGAGCGCGGCTTCCGAGACGGTCCGGGGCGACGGGATCAGTGGCGGTAATGCTGGATGCGGGTGGTCCGCAGGCCGGCAAGCCCGTGCTGATCGATGGAGAACTGCCAACTCAAGAATTCCTCGGTTGTCAGCGTGTAACGCTGA
Organism: Beijerinckiaceae bacterium; assembly: GCA_022702195.1. Classification (GTDB taxonomy): domain Bacteria; phylum Pseudomonadota; class Alphaproteobacteria; order Rhizobiales; family Beijerinckiaceae; genus Methylobacterium. The sequence continues at coordinate 1,360 of JAKONB010000574.1, forward strand.
CAGGCTTCTTCGAGGCTCAACAGACCGCCTCTGACGGCGGCGACCACTTCCGCCTTGCGGCGGATGACCCAACGGCGGGTCGTGGTGGGCGGAAGGTCGGCAATGGTTAATGGACTGCCGTCCGGCCCGATCACATACTTCACTCTCGGGCGGCTTGTTTCGGTCATGATACGCTCTACAACTCGACTGACCTGTCGAATTTGGAAGCTACTTGCCGCCGCTTAAAATATGTTGAAGCGGATTGATCGCATCCGATTCGTCGTCCCATCATGTGGACAACCCTGTGCCGATGTCCTGCACGCTGGAGACGGGAACCCGCGAATTGCCGATCAGCAGCACCGGTTCGGTGCCGCTCAGGTCGACCCCCTCGACCTTGCCGCTCACGGCGGTGTCCACCGCCACCTTGGCGCCGGTGGCGTCCACGGCGTCGACCTTGATCGCATAGGTTCCGTTGGTGGCGCTGAAGCCGGAGGACGAGCGCCCGTCCCAGGTGAAGCTCTGCGCCCCGGCGGTGAGCGCCTTGGTCTGGCTGGCCACCACGTTGCCCTTGGCGTCGCTGATGGTGATCGTCGCCTGCTTGGCGGCGCGGGCCGGCGTCAGGGTCCAGGTGGCGGAGCTGTCCTTCAGGGAAGCGGTCTTGCCGTCGGCGGTGACGGTCTGGCCGATGAAGCCGGTGGACGCGGCGGCGCTGGACGATTTGGCATTGGTGAGGATCGAATCGAGCCGGTCGTTGGACTTCAGCTGCTGCTCGACGCCGGCATATTGCACGAGCTGCTGCGTGAAGGCGTTGGTGTCCATGGGATCGAGGGGGTTCTGATTCTTGAGCTGCGTGGTGAGCAGCGTCAGGAACTGGGTGAAGTTGCCCGCCAATTCCTGCGACGACGTCTTCGTGGTGCCGGAGGTGGCGCTGGTGCTCGTGGTGGAGCTGATGCCGGTTGTCATCGGGGGAACCCTCTGGACCCTGTCCGGTCGCGGCGGGCGAAGCCACGGCGCCGGGGATCAGGTGAGATCGAAAGCTTGCGGGCGGATCCCGTTCCGGCGGAACGGGCGGGAGCGTGAGCGAAGTCGCGCGAAAAGGGTTTCGGGGACGATGCGCTCGGTTCTTGGTTTGGCATCGTCGTCGCCCGAAAGCCGGGAACCGCCTTTCGGGACGATGCCCTAGATTCGGATGTCGATGCCGCCGGGGCCGCGCAGGGCGACCAGCGGCACAACCTCGGCGGCGAGGCGGGGATCGGCGGATCCCGATCCGCCCGCCGGCCCGGATCCGGCGCGGTCACCCCGCTGGTCCTGACCGCCCGATCGCGCGTCGCTGCGCAGGGAGAGGTTGATGCTGCCGTCGCCGGCCGCGAGGCCGGCCTGGGCCAGGGCCTGCTGCAGGCTGCCGGCATCGCGCTGGAGCAGGGCGAGGGTCTCGGGGCGGTCGACCACCAGATGGGCCTTCACGGTGCCGAGATCCTTGTCGATGTCGAGGGTGACGTCGATGCGGCCGAGTTCGGCCGGGTCGAGGCGCATCTCGAAGCGGTTGGTGCCGACCATCGCGCGCAGCCCGATGGTCATCGGCAC
>JAKONB010000491.1 GCA_022702195.1 Beijerinckiaceae bacterium
GGGCAAGTATCCGCCGCCGAAGGGCGCCACCGAGATTCCCGGCCTCGAAGTCGCAGGGCGGGTGGTCGCCCTGGGGGAGGGCGTCACGACGCCGGCAATCGGCGACGAGGTCTGCGCGCTCACCATCAGCGGCGGCTACGCGGAATTCGCGGTGGCCGAGGCCGGCCAGTGCCTGCCCAAGCCCGGCCCCCTGTCGCTGATCGAGGCGGGCGGACTGCCGGAGAACTACTTCACCGTCTACAGCACGGTGATCGAGCGCGGGCGCCTGAAGGCCGGGGAGAGCTTCTTGGTCCATGGCGGGTCGAGCGGCATCGGGTCCACCGCCATCCAGATCGCCCGGCAACACGGCGCGCGGGTCTTCGCCACCGCCGGCTCGGGGGAGAAATGCGAGTTCTGCCGTGAGCTCGGCGCAGAGGCGGCGATCAACTACCGCGAGGCCGATTTCGTCGAGGAGGTGAAGCGGCTCACCGGCGGCAACGGCGTCGACGTGATCCTCGACATGGTCGGCGCCCCCTACCTCGCGAAGAACCTGTCGGCGCTCGCCATCGAGGGACGCCTCGTCCAGATCGCCTTCATGCAGGGCTACAAGGTCGATGCCTTCAGCATGACGCCGATCATGATGAAGCGCCTGACCTTCACGGGCGCCACCCTGCGGGCGCGCCCGAAGCCCGAGAAGGCGGCGATCGCGAACGGCCTCGCCCGCGACGTGTGGCCGCTCCTGGAATCCGGGACGATCAAGCCGATCATCCACGCGACCTTCCCGTTGGAGCAGGCGCGACAGGCGCATGAGTTGATGGAATCGAGCGCGCATCTCGGCAAGATCATGCTGGTGACGGGGCGCTGAGCGGCGCGCGCCACCCCGGCCTCCCGGCCCGTTCAGGAACTTGTGATCGCCGCCCGGCGTTTGAAAACCATCACGGCAACCGATGGTCGAGCGGCCCACCCGCGCGGGTGGGTCCATCAGCGAGGGACAGATGGCAGAGCAGCTTCACGGACAGGATTCACGGCAGGGCAAGAAGGGCAAGCCTGCCCTGGTGGTTCTCATCGCGAGCCTGGCCCTCCTCGCCGTGGCGATCGTCGCGCTGATGTCGTGGCAAGGGTCCAAGTCGGGGCCGGATTATGCGTCCCAGACCCCGGCCGCGACGCAAAATCCGAATGCGTCGTCGCAGCCGAACAACGGCCTCAAGACCGACGTGCCGACCAGCACAGGCAGCACAGTTCCGGCCAACACCCCGCCGTCGACCCCCCGCTGATCGAGGCCACAGCATCGTCCCGGAAGGTGGTCTCCGCCTTTCGGACAAAGACGATCGAGAATCAGGGACTTGGAGCATCGTCCCGGCTCCGATTTCCCGGGATGACGCTCCAGGCGCCGGCAGCCTTTCCAACCGTCGACATGAAGAAGCCCGGCCCGGTCGACCGGGGCCGGGCTTCTGGCTTTGGGGACAGGGGAGGGGCGGGTTCAGCGGGTCGGGACGGGAGTCTCGCCGCGATAATCGTAGAAGCCGCGCTTCGACTTGCGGCCGAGCCAGCCGGCCTCCACGTATTTCACCAGGAGCGGGCAGGGGCGGTACTTGGAATCGGCCAGCCCCTCGTAGAGCACCTGCATCACCGAGAGGCAGGTATCGAGGCCGATGAAGTCGGCGAGCTGCAACGGACCCATCGGGTGGTTGGCGCCGAGCTTCATGGCGGTGTCGATGGATTCCACCGAGCCGACGCCCTCGTAGAGCGTGTAGATCGCCTCGTTGATCATCGGCAGCAGGATGCGGTTGACGATGAAGGCCGGGAAATCCTCGGACATCGTCGAGGTCTTGCCGAGCTTGGCGATGAACGCCTTGGCCGATTCGTAGGTCGGGTCCTCGGTGGCGATGCCGCGGATCAGCTCCACGAGCTGCATCACCGGGACCGGGTTCATGAAATGGATGCCGATGAACCGCTCCGGCCGATCCGTGGAGGCCGCCAGCCGGGTGATCGAGATCGAAGAGGTGTTGGTGGCCACGATGGCGTCGGGCTTCAGCGAGGTACAGAGGGCGCTGAAGATCTGCCGCTTGGTCGCCTCGTCCTCGGTGGCCGCCTCGATGACCAGGTCGCAGGGGGCCAGATCGTCGAAGGTCTCGGCGGCCACGATGCGCGAGACAGCGCTCCGGCGCTCCTCCTCGGCGATGGTGCCCTTGGCCACCTGCCGGGCCAAGTTCCCGTCCACCGTGGCGAGACCGCTCCGGATGCGGGCGGGATCACGGTCGTTCAGCCGGACATCCAGGCCAGCCATGGCGCAGACATGGGCTATGCCGCTGCCCATCTGACCGGCGCCGATGATTCCGACGGTCCTGATATCGATGCCCATCGTTTGAACTCGCACCTTCGAGACGCGGCCTGAGCGCGCGCCGGCTTGGCCGCCGACGGCAGGAGACGCCTGCGCCTATGAGAACTTCGCGTCGCACCAATGTCCTAGATCATTTCCAGGCTGAGTGTCTCTCACAAAACTCCCGCTGCGCCGTCCGGCTCCGCGGGGAACAGAGCGGTGGCCGGGCGCTTTGCGCGGATTCCGAGAGGCAGCCCGGACGATCGTGTGAAGCCGGGGGCGGCGGAGCCGCCCCCGGCGATCGCGCGGCCTCAGCCCTTGGCCTTGATCAGCCCTTGGCCTTGGCGATCTCGGCCTGGAAGGCCGGGACGACCTGGAACAGGTCGCCCACGAGGCCGTAATCCGCCACCTGGAAAATCGGCGCGTCCTCGTCCTTGTTGATGGCGACGATGACCTTCGAATCCTTCATGCCAGCCAAGTGCTGGATCGCGCCCGAGATGCCCACCGCCACGTAGAGGTCGGGGGCCACCACCTTGCCGGTCTGGCCGACCTGCCAGTCGTTGGGGGCGTAGCCGGCATCCACCGCCGCGCGCGAGGCCCCGACCGCGGCGCCCAGCGCATCGGCCAGGGGCTCGATCAGCTCCTTGAACTTGTCGGCCGAGCCGAGCGAGCGGCCGCCCGACACGATGATGCGGGCCGCGGCGAGTTCCGGACGGTCGGACTTGGCGATCTCCTCACCCTTGAAGGTCGAGGCGCCGGCGGCCGGCGCCGCGGCCTCGACCGGCTCGATCGGAGCCGCGCCGCCGCCCTCCACGGCCGCCTTGAAGGCGGCGGTGCGCACTGTGATGACCGTCTTGGCTTCCGTCGCCTGCACCGTCTGGATGGCGTTGCCGGCGTAGATCGGACGCTCGAACGTGTCGGGCGCCACCACCGTGATGATGTCCGAGATCTGCGCCACGTCGAGCAGGGCGGCGACGCGGGGCAGCACGTTCTTGCCGGTGGTGGAGGCGGCGGCCACGATCGCGTCGTAGGGGCCGGCGATGGCGGCGATCAGGGCGGCGGTCGGCTCGGCCAGCGCGTGATCGTAGACGCCATCCTCGCCGATGAGGACTTTCTCGACGCCGTCCAGCTTGCTGGCGGCCTCCGCCGCCGGGCGGCTGCCGGTGCCGAGAACGAGGGCATGGACGGGTCCGCCGAGCTGGCTCGCCGCGCTCAGCGCCTTGAGACTCGCGTCCCTTACGGCGCCGTTGTCGTGCTCGATGAAGAGGAGAGTGGCCATCGGATGGTTTGAACCTCGGATCTGGGATGCCGTCGGCCGTCGCGGTGGGCGCGCCGGGCCGACGGAGGAGGGGGACGGGAAGGGCTCAGATCACCCCGGCTTCGACCTTGAGCTTCTCCACCAGGGCGGCGGCCGACTCGACCTTGACGCCCGCCTTGCGGCCGGCCGGCTCGACGGTCTTCAGCACCTTGATCCGCGGGGTGACGTCGACGCCGAGCGCATCGGGGGTCAGCTCCTCCAGCGGCTTCTTCTTGGCCTTCATGATGTTGGGCAGGCTCGCGTAGCGCGGCTCGTTGAGGCGCAGATCCGTGGTGACGATGGCCGGGAGCTTCAGGCTCACGGTCTGCAAGCCGCCATCGACCTCGCGGGTCACGTCGATGGCGCCCTCGCCGAATTCGAGCTTGAAGGCGAAGGTGCCCTGCGGCCAGTCGAGGAGGGCGGCCAGCATCTGCCCGGTCTGGTTGGAATCGTCGTCGATCGCCTGCTTGCCGAGGATCACCAGCTCCGGGTTCTCCTTCTCGACGATCGCCTTCAGGATCTTGGCCACCGCCAGCGGCTCGCAGACCGTGTCGGTCTTCACCAGGATCGCGCGGTCGGCGCCCATGGCGAGCGCGGTGCGGAGCGTCTCCTGGGCCTGCTGCGGGCCGATCGAC
>JAKONB010000597.1 GCA_022702195.1 Beijerinckiaceae bacterium
ACCCATCGGCCTGCGAGAAGGCGGTGACGGAGCCCGACCCCTTCGGCAGGGGCAGGGCGACCAGCCCCGCATCCGTCTCGGCCAGCGACGCCATCACGAACTCGGTCCGCCCGAGTTCGGAAGGCACGCGCTGGGGCAACCTGGCCTCGACCGCCTCGTCCTCGCGCGGCGGCAGGCCGGCCAGGGCGCGCAGGAGCGGCACGACGAGATCGTGGAACGTGAACATGGCCGAGGTCGGAAACCCCGGCAGCACGATCACCGGCTTGCCGTCCTGGACGGCGATGCAGAGCGGTTTGCCGGGCTTGAGGGCGACGCCGTGAACGAGGATCCCCGGAGGGCCGAAATCCCGCAGGATGCGGTACGAGACGTCGCCCGCCCCCTTGGAGGTTCCGCCCGAGAGGAGGACGAGATCGGTCTCGGCCAGAGCCCGGCTCAGGGCCGCCGACAGGGCCGCCGGGTCATCGCGCACGATGCCGAGGGGCACGACCGCGCCGCCATTCTCGGCGATGGCGGCCGCGAGGATCGGCCCGTTGGAATCGTAGATCGTCCCCGGCGCCAGGGGCTCGCCCGCCGCCACGAGTTCGTCGCCGGTGGACAGCACCGCCACGCGGGGGCGGCGCACCACCGGAACGCGGGCGAGACCGCAGGCGGCCAGCATGCCGATCTCGCGGGCGGTGATGCGCAGGCCCTTGCGCAGGACCGTCTCCCCGGCGGCCATGTCGCTGCCGGCATAGCCGACGAACTGGCCCGGCCGGGCGGCCTGGACCAGGTCGATGGCGAGGGTCTCGTCGTGGAACTCGGTCTGCTCGACCATCACCACCGCGTCGGCGCCGCGCGGGATGACGCCGCCGGTGGCGATGGGGGTCGCGGTGCCCTCTGTCACCGCGAGGCCCGGCGCGACGCCGCAGGCGAGGATTTCGCGGTTCAGCTTCAGGCGCCGGGGGCTCGCCGCGCCGGCGCCCTGCGTGTCGGTGGCCCGCAGGGCGAACCCGTCCACCAGCGCCCGGTCGAAGGGCGGCACGTCGATGGGGGAGGCCACGTCGCGGGCCAGCACGCGGCCGAGGGACTCGGCCAGCCCGACCTCCTCCTCCGGCAGGACCGCGTGGGGCACCGCCGCCTGCAGGCGCGCCGATGCCTCCTCGCGGCTGACCAGGGTCAGGAACTGCTCCTGCCGGGCGGCGGCCGCGAGCCGTTCGCGGAAGGGGATGTCGCGCTCGGTCCCCGTCACAGCGGCAGCCCTCCGAAGAGCGGCAGGATGGGACGGACCGTGCCCTCCGGATAGCCCTCCCGATCCGGCGGCACCAGGATGGCCCCGTCCGCTTCGGCGAGACGCCACAGGGGGAGATCGGCGCTGCCGAGGGGCTCGAATCCCTCCGCCCGGCGGCGCACGAACACCACGTCGCTCACCCCGATGGTGGCGCTGACCTTGCGCAGCAGCGCACCGGCCGGCGGTTCCGCTGCGCGGGCACCGGACAGGGCCGCCAGGAGCGGACGCAGGAGGGCGAGGAACACCGCCAGGGCCGCCTCGGGACGCCCCGGCAGCAGCAGGGCCGGGCGGCCCTGCGCGCGGCCGATGGCGGCCGTTTCGCCCGGATGGATGGCGATGCCGTGAGCCAGGACCTCCCCGGCCAGGGCCAGGGCGGCGACGCTGTGATCGGTCCGCCCCGGACCGGTGCCCCCGAGCACCAGGATCGCATCGGCCCGCGCCGAGCGGATCGCCGTGGCGATGGTGTCCGCGTCCTCCGCCACGGGGACGAGGCGGCCGGGATCGCAGCCCTCGGCGGCGATCAGGGCAGCGAGGGCGGTGGCCGAGGGCGTGGCGTTTCCGGTGACGATGAGCGCGAGGCGCGGGACGCGCACGGCGATCTCACCCCCGGTCCCGGTGAGAAGGTGGCGCGGAGCGATGCGCTCTCCGGCGGCGATCAGACGGGTCCCGGCCGGGAGATCCTCACCCGCGCGGCGAACCCCGTCGCCAACGGGCGCATCGGCCACGACCATCCGCCCCTCCAGGGCCTCGGGGGGCAGCACCGTATCGGTCCCCTCGGGAAGACCCTGGCCGGCCTCGACCCAGGCGGGTGGTGGGTGGGCGAGAATCGGCGAGTAGGCCGACGCCCCGGTGACGCCGTCGGCGGCCATCGCCCAGCCGTCGCGCAGGGCCGTGGCGCGTTCGGGATGGTCGCGCGGGCCGATCACGTCGCGGGCCGCCACGCGGCCGAGGGCCGCGCCGACGGGGAGCACCCGCTCCGCCACCGGGGCGACGCCCTCGGTCAGGCGCGCCACCGCCTCGGACAGGGGCATCAGGGCCGCGGAGGCGAGCCGCGTCACGTCGCCCCCGCGACGCGGCGGGATCGGCACGTCCCGGCTTCCTTCAGGGCAGAACCACTCATGCCGCCTGCGATGCGCCATCGGTCGGCGTTGATCAAGCGCGGGCGCTTCTCCGGCAGGGGAGGCATTCGCGCGGCACAGAGCCCCAGGCCCGGCCGGGGGACACGGCATCCCGGGCTCGACTATGGTCCGGCCGAACCGGCGCGAGCCGGGACCGGAGCCGAGCGAGCGATGCGGAACCTGCGCTGCCTTCGACCCTTCGCCCTGTTCGTCCTCGTGCTCGCCGCCACACCGGCCCCGGCGCAGATGCGCGGCCATGGCGGACCGGTGCGCGCCCTGGCGGTGATGCCGGGGGACGAGATCGCGGTCTCGGGCGGGTTCGATCAGGCGGTGATCCTGTGGGGCATCGCCACCGGCACCGCGCTGTCGGTCCTGCGGTTTCACGAGGGCGCGGTGAACGCCGTCGCCCCGCTCCCCGATGGCGGTTTCGCCACCGCCTCGGAGGATGGCCGCATCGCCCTGTGGCGCATGGGGCAGCCAGAGCCCGAGCGGATCTTGACCGAGCATGGCGGCCCGGTCTCCGCCCTGGCCGTGTCGCCCGACGGTCTCCACCTCGCCTCGGCCTCCTGGGACGGGACCGCGCGGGTCCGGCCCCTGGCCGGCGGACCGGCCCGCGTGCTCGCGGGGCACCAGGGCAACGTCAACGCCGTC
>JAKONB010000012.1 GCA_022702195.1 Beijerinckiaceae bacterium
GCGCTCCAGCTCTTCGGGCTGACCATGGGCATCCTGCTCGCCCCGAAATTCCTCGGGCTGATCCTCGCGCTGATGAACGGGCCGGTGCGCCGGGCCTGCGGCGGCGGCATCCGCCTCGTCCTGTCGAGCCTGATCGAGACCCTGCTCTCGGCGCTCATCGCGCCCATCGCGATGCTGATCCAGTCGGGCTCGGTGTTCCAGATCCTGCTCGGGCGCGACACCGGCTGGAACCCGCAGCGGTGCGACGACGGCTCGATTCCCTTGCGGGACATCGTGCGCCGCCACCGCTGGCACACGCTGCTCGGCCTCGTCACCGGCATCGCGGCCTTCGCCATCGCCACCTCGCTGTTCCTCTGGATGTCCCCCACCATCCTGGGCCTCGTCCTGGCGATCCCGATCTCCTGGGCGAGCGGCCAGCTCGGCCTCGGCCTCGGCCTCAAGCGCCTCGGCCTGCTGATGACCCCCGAGGAGCGGGACCCGCCGGCGATCGCCACCACGGCCGGGGTCCTGAGCCGCCGCAACGCCGAGCGGGGGCTCGACGAGGCCGACCCGCTGCGCGCCCTCCATGCCGATGCGGGTTTCGCCGAGGCCCATGCGCGGATGCTGCCGGAGGGCGCGCCGCGCCCGCGCGGGCAGATCGCGGCCGACCATGCCCTGGCTCAGGCGAAGGTGGTGGAGGCCCACACCATCGCCGAGGCCGCCGCCTGGCTCGCGCCCAAGGAGCGCATGGCGCTGCTGCACGATCGCGCCCTCCTCGACCGGCTCACGCGCCTCGCGCCGGAGGCCTGAGCGCCTCCGCGGATCGGCCAGCTCGCGCGAAGACGATGTGGGCTCGTGCGGGTCGCGGGGCGATCCTTCAGGTCCGGTTCAAGTGCCACGGCCTAGCTTGGCGAGCCTCGGGAGCAGGGCCGCGCCAGCGGAGCGTCGACCCCCTCCGCGCGGGCGCGTCGCCCTCCCGGTCCCGATCCCATGCTCGCCTTCGCGACACCCCCGCTCGGCACGCCCCTCCCGCCGGTCCCCGGCGCGGAGCCGGGGCCGCCCGACGCCGCCCCGGTCCCGCTCTCCTTCGTCCGGAGCGTGATGCCGGCCCTCGATCGGGCGTTCGGCGTCGAGCACGAAGCGGCCTTCCCGGAGGCCATCGCCGGGCTGGTGGAGCGGCTCCGCGCCGGACCCCTCGGCGACGTCTCGGCGGTCCGGCCGGCCGCATCGGTGGACTGAGCCCGGCTGGACCGGCGGCTGCGAAGGATCGCATCGACGCCGCCGATCACATCTTCGTTCGCCTACACGTAGGGCGAGAAAGTATCCCGATTCGTATTGCCACTTTATCCCGAGTCTTGTAGCAAAAGCCTCCCGATCGGGTCGGCGCTGCAATCGCGCATCGTCGTTCGGCACCGATGCAAGCGGAGAGACCAATCCATGACGTTCCAGCTTCCCAAGGCGATCCTGTTCACCGCGCTCCTCGGCCTGGCTCCCGCCGCTCCGCTCCTGGCCACCGCCGCCATGGCCGCGCCGCAGGGTGACGTCAGCGCCTTCGATCCCGACAAGGACGGCACGATCGACCTCAAGGAAGCGCAGGCCGCCGCCGCCAAGGCGTTCGACATGCTCGACCCCGACAAGGACGGCACCCTCGACGCCAAGGAACTCGGCAGCCGCGTCACCGCCGCCGACCTGAAGAAGGCCGATCCGGACAGCGACGGCACCCTCGACAAGAAGGAATACCTCGCCCTGGTCGAGGCGCGCTTCACCGCCGCCAACCCCGACAAGGACGGCACCATCGACGCCAAGGAGCTGTCGAGCCCCGCCGGCCAGGCCCTGCACCAGCTGCTCCAGTAAGCGGATACGACCGAGGGGGGCGACCGGACGGCCGCCCCCCTCGTCACGCGGATGCGGCCGCGCCGCGTCCCTCCCGATCCGCGTCGCCGGCCACCGCCCCGGAGACCGCCTGACGGTCCTTGCGGTCCTGGTCGCGCACCAGCCAATGCACCGCGCCCAGCGCCAGCACCGCCGCCGCGAGCCCGATGAGCGTGAGCGGCGCCACCTTGGTCGCGTCGAGGATGATGAACTTGCGCGCGAGCGCCAGCAGCGCGATCAGGATCACCGTCCGCGCCTGGACGATGCTGTCGCCCCGCCTCAGCACGCCGAGGATCGAGTGGTTGAATTCCAGCGCGATCAGCACGGTGAAGATCATGCCGAACACCGCCTGGAACACGCTGTGCTCGGCCGGATCGAGCAGCCCGACCAGGAGCAGCGACACGATCCGGTGGCACAGGTTGATCATCGCCGCCACCACCACGAGGGCGATCAGCCCGGTGAGGACGAGGGTGACCACCTCCTCGAAGCGCTCGTAGAGCGTCAGCGTCGACCAGGCGTCTCGGATCTTTCTCACGGTGTCGGCGGAGGCCGTGACGGCCCCCGACAGCGTTCTCCGTGACCGCCTGCGTGCCTCCGCATGGCCGGGCCGTTCCATTCCGTCTCCCTTCCCATGATGTCGTCCGTCCCCGTCCTTCGGCGGGGATGTCTCCGCCAGCCGCCCCCGTCCGGGGGCGCCCTCTCCTGCGAAGTCCGGTTGATCCCGTCGGAAGACGCGGCGTTCGGCTTCGTTCGAACGCCGCGCGGGCTTTGTCTGCGCCGCGCGGGCTTGACCCGTCCGGCTGCCGCCCCGATCGGGCGGCGGCCCGATCAGGCGGCCGCCGCCACCGCGTCGACGCTCGGGATCGGCGGCCGCGGGGCCGGCATCGCCGTGGCCGGGCAAGGCGGCGGATCGTCGTCGTCGTCCCGACGGCGGTTGCGGAAGGCGGGGGCGAGGATGCTCAGCCTCGGCCGCTGCGCCCCCGGACCCGCCGGCCGGTCCTCGCGCGCCTCCGCGGCATCGAGTTCGGCCAGGGCGGCGAGCACCGCGTCGACCGGCACGGATTCGGCCACGCTGCCGGGCAGGCGGCGCAGGGCCGGGGCCGAGACCACCGCATGGGCGTCGGACGCCCAGGCGGCCAGGATCGCCCGCTTGTCCCGCCGGGACAGGGCCGGATGCGCCAGCACCTCGCGCGGGTGCCGGAACACGTCGCCCGGCGCGACCACGGCCGTCTCTCGATCGATGACCCAGGCCAGGGCAGTGGCGCACCCCCCGTCCCTGCCGGTCTCGAAAACCTCCTCTCGTCTCTCCATCGGAACCTCCCTGATTGACCGAAACGCTCCGGGCCGGACCGACCGCGCGATCCGGCTCACTCTCAGGCCGCCTCCTCCCAGATCCGGCCGATCCCCATGGACGAGCGGATGCGGGCTGCGCTCGCGCTCCGTGCGGGCTCGGCGAGCGGAGGATCGCACGTCCTTCGTGTCGTGGACATGGCCCTGCACGCAAGGATTTCATCCCGGCGGCGCGGTCGACGCCGGGCGGCGCCGGGCCGGCCTCCGCGCGAGCGAAACGGACACCGGATCGGCGCGCCCGCGCGGCGCCCGCGCGCAGCCGATCCTCGCCCGTCCGAGGGAATCACCCGGCATTCGCCGGGGCG
>JAKONB010000022.1 GCA_022702195.1 Beijerinckiaceae bacterium
GAGATGGGCGGCACCTGGGAGGAGATGCCGACCAACCTCGTGGATCTCCTCGGGCGCGAGGGCCGCTGGTGCCAGGGCAACATGCAGCACCTGCGCGTCCTCCCGATGCCGGGCCTGCGCGCGGCCAGCCGCTGGCACCTGGCGGTGGGCATCCTCTCCTACATGGCCTGCCCGCTCTGGGTGGTCTTCCTGGCGCTGGCCACCGTGCAGGCGGCGGTCAGCGGCGATCTCGGCCTCCTCGCCTACGGCCTGACCGGCGCGGGTCCGGCCGCCCACGCGCTGGCCGCCCTGGTGGTGCTGGTGCTGGCGATCCCCAAACTCCTCAGCCTCGGCCACGTCCTGGCCTCGGCCGAGCGCCGCGCCGCCTTCGGCGGCACCGCCCCGCTCCTGAAGAGCGCGCTCCTCGAACAGGCGGTGTGGGTGCTGCTCTGGCCGGTGCTGACCGTGTTCGCCGCCGGCGCCATCGCCACCACCTTCGTCGGCCGGGTCGTGCGCTGGGACGCGCAGGCGCGGGACGACCGGCAGGTGCCCTGGCGCGAGGCCTGCCGGCTCCAGATCGATACCCTGGTGGCCGGCGCCGCGCTCGCGGCCGGACTCGCCTACGCGGGCGATCCCTGGCTCGCCCTGTGGATGGCCCCGGTGGCGCTGGGCCTGCTGTCGAGCCCCGCCCAGAGCGTGCTCACCAGCCGCAGCGATCTCGGACGGGCCGCCCAGGCGCGCGGCCTGTTCCTCACCGCCGACGACACCGACCGGGCGCCCGAACTGGTCGAGCTGGCCGCGAACCGGGCCGGACGGGCCTCGGAGGCCGAGCGGGCGCAGTCCCAGGCGGCCGGAACCGCCGCCTGGCGGGTCGACGAGGCCTCCGTCTCCTGAGATCCGGTGGCGGCCGGATCGCCTACTGGTCGAGCACCTCGATGGGGTTGGTGCGCTGGTTGGCCTTCGGCTCGCGGGTGCTGGTGCTCGGCTGCGGCGTCGTCCGGTCGCCCGATTGCCGGGGCAGGCCGGTGCCGCTGGCCAGTTCGAGGCAGGTGATCATCTCGACATAGGACGGGAAGCCGCCGGCCTCGAACTGCCCCTCGCACTGGGTCTTGGCGGCGGCCGGGAACTCGCCCCAGCGGCGCTTGACCTCCTCATGGGCCGCCCGCTCGGAGCGCAGGCAGCCATCCTGGCTGGCATTGTCGCTGACGCTGGCCTGGGCCGCCGATTGGCAGGTCTTGGCGATGTCGAAATTCGGGACGCCCTCGGCCGCCCGGGCGGGGGCGGCCGCCAGCACCAGGGCGAAGAATCCGGCCAGGGGCAGCGTATGGTCGATCATCACGGGTCTCTCCTGCGAGGGGCGCCGGAAATCCCGCCGGCCTGGACCGGACGACAACGCGAATCGCGGGGTTTCGCCCCCGTTCAGGCCATGAAAATCACGCGGTGGCCGCCCGCAGGGCCGCGTCGAGGTCGGCGAACAGGTCGTCCACGGCCTCGATGCCGACGGAGAGGCGCAGCAGGTCGGGCGGGCACGGCGAATCGGCCCCCTCCACCGAGGCGCGGTGCTCGATCAGGCTCTCGACCCCGCCGAGCGACGTGGCGCGCTTCCACAGCCGCACCCGCGCCGCCGTGGCGATGGCCGCCGCCTCGCCGGCCGCCACCCGGATGGACAGCATGAAGCCGAACCCGTCCGTCATCTGCCGGGCGGCGACCGCGTGTCCCGGACAATCCGGCAGGCCCGGATAGAGCACCGAACCCACCGCCGGATGGGCCTGGAAGCGGCGGGCGAGGTCGGCGGCGGAGGCCGATTGGGCCGCCGCCCGCAGGTGCAGGGTGCGCAGGGAGCGCATCAGCAGATAGGCCTCGAACGGACCCAGGATCGCGCCGTTGCCCGACCGCAGGGCGGTGATCCGCTCCCAGAACGCGTCCGGGGCGGCGCCGGCCAGGACGCCGGCGACCACGTCCGAATGGCCGTTGAGGATCTTGGTGGCCGAATGCATGACGATGTCGGCCCCGAGGTCCAGGGGCCGGGTATGGATCGGCGAGGCGGCGGTGGAATCCACCGCCAGCCGGGCGCCGGCCGCGTGGGCGATCTCCGCCACCGCGGCGATGTCGGTGATGGTCCAGAGCGGGTTGCCGGGGGTCTCGATCCAGACGAGGCGGGTGGCGCCGGGGCGCGTCGCGGCGCGCAGGGCGTCGAGATCATCCATGGCGACGAAGTCCACGGCGATGCCCCGGCGGGGCAACTCGTGTTGCAGCCAGCGACGCAAGGCCCAGTACATGACGCGCGGCGCCACCACGTGGTCGCCGGGCTCCAGGGCGGAGAACACCGCCGTCGCCGCCGCCATCCCGGACCCGAACAGCAGGGCGCCGGCCGCCGCGCCCTCCAGCATCGCGATCACCGCCTCGGTCTCGCGCACGGTGGCATTGTCCGGCCGGGCATAGGAGAAGCCCGAGGCGTAGCCGTTGTCGGGGTCCCGCAGGAACGTGGTCGAGACGTGGAGCGGGGCGACCACCGCCCGCGTCACGGGGTCGATCCGCCCCATCGCCTGGGCCGCGAGGCTTCGGGACTGGAACGCCCCCGTCCTGTTCTCTGGCATACCGAATACAAATCCCCGTGAGACCGGCCCGGCGCCGACCGACTCGTAACCACCGCGATGCAGACTGGACGCGCAAGGGGATGCGGCCGTCCCGCTACCCCCTTGCGGGACCGACGTTGCGGCGGCGCGCGCGCATCCCGATCTTTCCAGACGGCTCGACACTGCCAGGATCGCCCAGACTCATGACGTTCGCCACCCTCGCACCCGAGACATCCGCGCCGGCCATGCCGTTGCGCCTGGCCGCCGCCATCCTGCCGGTCGGCCTGGTCGCGTTCCTCTCGTCGCTCGCGACGGCGTCGCACATCGACAGCTGGTACGCGCAGCTCGCCAAGCCGGCCTTCAACCCGCCGAACTGGGCCTTCCCGGTGGCCTGGACGCTCCTCTACGCGATGATC
Organism: Beijerinckiaceae bacterium; assembly: GCA_022702195.1. Classification (GTDB taxonomy): domain Bacteria; phylum Pseudomonadota; class Alphaproteobacteria; order Rhizobiales; family Beijerinckiaceae; genus Methylobacterium. Next base: position 2,972 of record JAKONB010000022.1, read on the forward strand.
GCCCTCTCGGCCTGGCGGCTCCTGGGCGCCCGGCCGCGCACCGGACCGAGCCGGGGCGGCTGGTGGCTGGCTCTGGCGGCCTTCGGGGTCCAGCTCGCGCTCAACGGCGCCTGGACGCCGACCTTCTTCGCCGCCCACGCCATCGGCCTCGCCGTGCTCCTGTCCGCGGCCCTGTTCGTGATGATCCTCTGGACGATCCGCCTGTCCTGGCGATTCGACCGGGCGGCGGCGTGGCTGCTGGTGCCCTACGCCGCCTGGGTCGGCTTCGCGACCGTGCTCACCACCGCGATCTGGCGGCTGAACTGAGCGGGAGCCCGGACGGCGCGGCTCGCGCGTCGTCTTTTCCCGAAAGCCGGCAACCACCTTTCGGGACGAGGCGCTACTCCGCCGCCTCGACGAAGACCGTGCCGGCGCGCGGCAGGTCGAGGGTGTCCCACGTCTCGGTGAGCGCCGCCGTCAGCTTGGCGATCCGGGCATCGTCGTGGAACGGCGACGGGGTGATGCGCAGGCGCTCGGTGCCGCGCGGCACGGTGGGGTAGTTGATCGGCTGGATGTAGATGCCGTGGCGCTCGAGCAGGTGGTCGGCCGCCGCCTTGCACAGCTCGGCATCGCCCACCATCACCGGCACGATGTGGGTCTCGGTGGCGAGCACCGGCAGGCCGGCCGCCTCCAGGGCGGCCTTGGTCCGGGCCGCCTGACGCTGATGCGCGTCGCGCTCGCCCTGCGAGCGCTTGAGGTAGCGCACCGAGGCGCGGGCCGCCGCCGCGATGGCCGGGGGCAGGGCCGTGGTGAAGATGAAGCCCGGCGCGTGGCTGCGCACCGCGTCGCACAGGACGCTGGAACCGGTGATGTAGCCGCCGACGCAGCCGAAGCCCTTGGCCAGCGTGCCCTCGATCACGTCGACCCGGTGCATCACCCCGTCGCGCTCGGCGATGCCGCCGCCGCGCGGCCCGTAGAGGCCGACCGCATGGACCTCGTCGAGATAGGTCATGGCGCCGTAGCGATCGGCGAGGTCGCAGATCGCGGCGATGTCGGCCACGTCCCCGTCCATGGAATAGACCGACTCGAAGGCGATCAGCTTGGGCCGGTGGCCCGCCGCGATCAGCAGCTCCTCCAGATGGGCGAGGTCGTTGTGGCGGAAGATCCGCTTCTCGCAGCCCGAATGGCGCACGCCCTCGATCATCGAATTGTGGTTGAAGGCGTCGGACAGGATCAGGCAGTTCGGGATCAGCTTGGCGATGGTGGAGATGCCGGCCTGGTTCGAAACGTAGCCCGAGGTGAAGACGAGGCCCGCCTCCTTGCCGTGCAGATCGGCGAGTTCGCGCTCGAGATCGACCAACGGCGAGTTGTTGCCGGCGATGTTGCGGGTGCCGCCCGCGCCCACGCCGCACCGGGCGGCGGTCTGCGTCATGGCCCCGACCACGTCCGGGTGCTGGCCCATGCCGAGGTAATCGTTCGAACACCACACGGTGATTTCGGAGGTGCCGCCGTCGGGCTTGCGCCAGTTCGCGGTGGGAAAGCGGCCGGCGATGCGCTCGATATCGGCGAAGACGCGGTAGCGGCGCTCGCCGTGCAGGCGGTCGAGGGCGGTGCGGAAATGCGAATCGTAGGCCGCGCGACCGAGCCC
>JAKONB010000067.1 GCA_022702195.1 Beijerinckiaceae bacterium
GCTTCTCGAACTCGTCGTAGCCGCCCGTGTAGAGTTCCAGCTTCTTCTCGGCGACGAGGAGGATGTGGTCGACCGAATTGTTGAGGAGCTCGCGGTCGTGGCTGATGACGAGCGCGGAATGGGGATACTTCTTCAGCTTCTGTTCGAGCCAGAGAGCGCCTTCGAGATCGAGATAGTTCGTCGGCTCGTCGAGAAGCAGCATGTCCGGCGCCGAGAAGAGCGCGGCGGCGAGCGCGACGCGCATGCGCCAGCCGCCGGAGAATTCCGCCATCGGCCGGGTCAGGTCGGCCACCGAGAAGCCGAGGCCGGCCAGGATCTCGCCGGCCCGGGCCGGGGCGCGGTCGGCGTCGATCTCGATGAGCCGGGCATAGATCTCGCCCATGCGCTCGGGCGCGGCGGTGTCGAGTTCGAGGTTGAGGGCCTCGCGCTCCGTGTCGGCGGCGAGGATCGTGTCGATCAGGCTCACCGGCGTCGCCGGGTGCTCCTGGTCCACCGAGGCGACCCGGGCGGTCTTCGGCAGCAGGATCGCGCCGCCATCGGGCTGCAACTCGCCGAGGATGATCTTGAACAGGGTCGACTTGCCCACGCCGTTGCGCCCCACCAGCCCGACCTTGGAGCCCGGCGGCACCGCGACGCTGGCGCGATCGAAGAAGCGCCGGCCCCAGGCGCTGAAGGTGAGGTCTTCGATCTGGATCATGGGGTCACGGCTCGCCGAGGGGCGCGGGCACTGCGCGACCCACTGCAAGGCGCCCTCCTACCGCAACGCAGCATGGAGGGCGAGGGGGCGGGCGGCGGCCCTCCCCCGCGCGGAGCGCGCTACTGGGCCTCGGCCACCGCCTTCACCAGGGGGGCCACCGGAACGTTCTTGCGCCAGAAGGTGCCGCTGCGCCCGGCCTCGTAGCCGCGCTCGTAGAGGTTGCGCATGTAGGCGGTGTCGAAGCCGCGGGCGTTGCTGGTGTTGGGCGCGCCCTCGTCGATATAGGCGAGGTTGAAGCCGATGCCGTTGGCGCGGGTGAAGGCGTAGGTCGAGGCCAGGGTGGCGCGGCTGCGGGCGCGGCTCGCCGTGGTGAAGGACTTCTCCACGATGGAGAGGGTGTTGTTCTGCGCCAGATCGAATTCCGGCTCGAGGCGGCCGTTGATGATGACGTAGATGTCCGATTTCGCCCCCGCCTTGAAGCGCTCGTCGCGCAGCAGGAACGATTGCGGGAGGGTGAAGACCGGCGTCACCACCGAGCCGTCCACGTGCATCTCCTGGAACGCGCGGCCATTGGCCTGAACGTCCACGAACTGGGGCGGGAACACCGCCGGGATGCTGGCCGAGGCGGTGAGCACGTCCGCGAACAGGTCGAGCGCCGTCGGTCCGCCCTGGGTGGCGATGGCGCCCATGTTCCAGATCACCGCGCGCTGCGAATCGAGGTTCGTGGTCACCACGAGGAGGCGGCGGCCCTTGGCGTGCTGGGCCGCCACCGCCGCCAGCAGGTCCGGCGTCACGTAGCGGCGCACGAGGTCGCGCAGCCGGCCGTCGCCGAACAGGCCGGACCCGAACAGCACGTTGGTGACGCTGGGCGACTGGACCAGGGTGGAGGCGACGCCGCTGGTGTAGATGTCCTTGAGGACGAGGTCGTATTCCGGGCCGACGAAGGCGAAGGGCGCGATCAAGGCGCCGGTGGAGACGCCCGAGACCAGGGAGAATTCCGGCCGCTTGCCCGATTCGCTCCAGCCGTTGAGGAGTCCGGCGCCGTAGGCCCCGTCGCCGCCGCCGCCCGACAGGGCCAGATAGGCGAACGGCACCTTCTTGTTCTCGGGGCGCGCCGACATCTCGGTGAAGGTCTTGTCGGAGGCGTCCGCATAGGCGCGCACGCTGAGGTCCATGCCCGGCACCGTGGCGGCGGCGGCCTCGCCGGCCGTGTAGGCGATGCGGGGCGTCGAGCCGCAGGCCGCGAGCTGGCCCGCGAGCAGCAGGGCCGCAGCGCCCCGCGTCCATCCGAAACGTTGCGACATCGTCATTTCCAACCGAACGGCCCAGCCCCGTGCGACCGTAACACGATCCGAACTTGACCGTTCCGGGAGAATGCGCTCCCCCTCGCGCAGCGTCGACGAGTGTTGCACCGGAGCCTCGGACGGATCGGACCCGCGCGCGCACCCGGTTTCCCGGCGCCGCGCACGCGGCGCCAGGCCGGTGTGATCGCGGGACGTTTTCCGAAGTCCCGAGCGCCCGGCCGCGCATCCCGCCCGGTGCCGATGCGTCGCCGCGTCCGATGGGCGAGGGCGGCGGCCCATGCGCAGACCCCGCGCGACGAACCGAAAAGACCGGCCGGGCCGGCACGCGCTTCCGTTTGAACTTCTCTCCCCTGCCGCCGTTGTGCTGTCTGCGGTGAAGCTCGAACGTCTTTCCTGCGCCCGTCTCACCCTTCAACCTGCATGAGGGAAGCGGTCCGTCCCCCCGATCACATCTCAGCGGGATGCGTATCCGGCAGGAGCCATGCGCGCTCGCCCTTGATACGGCACCCGGACACGCGAACCTGGAAACGGAAATACACGGACGATGGAACGGGAAGACGCCTGGCATCTCACAGACGACCTGATGGTCGAGCACGGCAAGGGCGACCCGTTCGCGGCGGCCATCCGAGCGACCCGCATGGCGATGATCGTCACCAATCCGCGCCTGCGCGACAATCCCATCGTGTTCGTCAACGACGCCTTCCTGCGCCTCAGCGGCTACGAGCGCGCGGAGATCATGGGGCGCAACTGCCGCTTCCTCCAGGGGCGGGACACCGATGCCAGCGCGGTCCAGCAGATCCGCGAGGCCGTCGACGGGCGGCGCGACATCGCGCTCGACATCCTGAACTACCGCAAGAACGGCGAGCCGTTCTGGAACGCCCTCTACATGAGCCCGGTCATCAACGAGGCCGGGGAGCTGGTCTATTTCTTCGCCTCCCAACTCGACGTGACCGACCGGGTGGACGCCCAGGCGCGCACCCTCCACGAGAAGGAGCATTTCGAGCGCGAGGTCGCCGCGCGGACCCGCGAACTCACCGACGCGCTGGCGGCCAAGACCATGCTGGTCCACGAGGTCGACCACCGGGTGAAGAACAATCTCCAGATGGTGGCCTCGCTGCTCACCATGCAGACGCGCAGCATCAGCGATCCGACGGCGCGCGACGCCATGAAGGCGATGCTGAGCCGCGTCGAGGCGCTCGGCACCGTGCACAAGCGGCTCTACCAGTCGCACGACGTGGAGCGGTTCGACGTGGCGGAATTCGCCCGCGAATTGTCCACCGACCTGGTGCGGGGCGGCGGCCGCACCAACATCGCCCTGCATTTCGACCTCGAACCGGTGGAGGTCCCGGTCGAGAAGGCGCCCCCCATCGCCCTGATGATGAACGAACTCATCACCAATGCGCTCAAGCACGCCTTCCCGGACGAACGGCCCGGCCGGCTCTCGATCACGGTCCGGCCCGATGGACGTTACTTCGGCATCAAGATCGTCGATAACGGGGTCGGCATGCCGGTCGACCCGGTCGGCGGCCGCTCCTTCGGCAAGCGCCTCATCGAGAGCCTGGCGCGCCAGCTCAATGCCAGTATCGCCTGGCATCCCGCCGATCCCGGAACCTGGATCGACATTCGTCTGCCGCGCGAATCGTCGGACAGCAGGGAGCAGACGTGAGTGACCCCCTCCGGATCCTGATCGCCGAAGACGAGGCGCTCATCGTGATGCAGCTCGAGATGATCCTCGAGGATGCGGGACATCGCGTCGTCGGCTCCGCCGCCACCGCCCCCGAGGCGATCGACAAGGCGCGCGACACCCTGCCCGACCTGGTCTTCGTCGATCTCCAGCTGCGCGGCGGTTCCTCGGGACTCGACATCGTCCGGACCCTGCGGGACGAGGACGCCCTGCTGATCTTCGTGACCGCCAACGCGGCCCGCTTCGCCAGCGATTTCGAGGGCGCGGCGGGCATCATCGCCAAGCCCTTCACCGAGGCGGTGATCCTCGACACGGTGGCCTATCTGGAGGAATGCGTGCGCCGGCCGCCGCCGCGCCTCGCCATGCCGCTGGGCCTGCGGATGGACCCCGATTACCTGGCGCGCCTCGCGGGCCGGCAATCCTGACGGCGCTGCCTCGGAGCATCGTCCCGAAAGGTGGCCTTCGGCTTTCGGGACGATGCCCTAACGATAGCCCGCCGCCTGCAACTCGAACAGTTCCGCGTAGCGCCCGCCGGCGGCCTGGAGTTCGGCATGGGTGCCGGATTCGAGCACGCACCCGCCCTCCAGCACCAGGATGCGGTCGGCCATCCGCACGGTGGAGAAGCGGTGGGAGATCAGCACGGCGCTGCGGCCCCGGCTGAGTTCGCGAAACCGCTGGAACACCTCGAACTCGGCCCGGGCGTCGAGGGCGGCGGTGGGCTCGTCAAGGATCAGGATCTCGGCCTCGCGCATATAGGCGCGGCTCAGCGCGATCTTCTGCCACTCGCCCCCCGAGAGATCGACCCCGTCCTCGAAGCGCTTGCCGAGCGGCTGGGCGTAGCCGAGCGGCAGGCGCGCGATCACCGCATCGGCGAGGCTGCGCCCGGCGGCGCGGGCGATCCGCTCGGAATCGGACCGGGCGCCGATGCGCCCCACCGCGACGTTCTCGGCGGCGGTGAAGCTGAAGCGCACGAAATCCTGGAAGATCACGCCGATGCGGGCGCGCAGGTCGTCGAGGTCGTAGGCGGCGAGCGGCCGGCCATCGAGGAGGACGCGCCCTTCCGTGGGGTCGTAGAGCCGGGTGATGAGCTTGACGATGGTGGTCTTGCCGGCGCCGTTCTCACCCACCAGGGCCAGCACCTCCCCGGCGGCGAGGTGGAAGCTCAGGCCCCGCACCGCCCATGTGTCGGTGCCGGGATAGCGGAAGCCCACCGCCTCGAAGACGAAGCCCGACCGGATCGGCAGCGGGAACGGCACCGGGTCGGCCGGCGACCGGATGGTGGGCACCACCGCGAAGAACGAGAACAGGTCGTCGAGATACTGGGCCTGCGAGGCGATCTGCGAGACCCCGAGCAGCAGTCCCTCGATCAGGCCGCGCAGACGCTGGAACGAGCCCGCCAGGAACGCGAGGTCCCCCAGGGAGAACTGGCCCGCCACGGTGCGCCAGACGAGGGTGGCGTAGGCGGCGTAATAGGCCAGCGTGCCGAGCGCCGCGAACGCGCCGCCCCAGCCGGCGCGGCGGAGCGCCAGGGCGCGGTTGTCGGCCACGAGTTTCTCCGCCAGCGCCGCGTAGCGGTCGGCGATGTAGCCGTTCAGCCCGAACAGCTTCACCTCCTTGGCCGATTCCACGCTGGCCCCGAGGTAGCGCAGGTAATCGATCTGGCGCCGCTCCGGCGTGCGCGTCCAGGCGAGGCGATAGCCCTCGCGGTTGAAATAGGTCTCGTTGAGGAAGGCCGGCACGAGGGCGCCGGCGAGCAGCAGGATCAGCCAGGGCGCGTAGGCCGCGAGCCCGGCGGCGAGGGACAGCAGCGTGAGGACGTCCTGCCCCTGGCCGAACAGTCCGAACAGCAGGCTGGAACGGCCGGTGACCTGGCGGCGCGCCCGCTCCAGCCGGTCCTGCTGGGTCGCGTCCTCGAACTGCGCGAGGTCGAGGTCCGCCGCGTGCCGCATCAGCGCCAGGCTGGCGGCGTTGCCGTAGCGATCCGCCACCAGCCCGTCCACGAGGGTGCTGGCCCGGCCGAGGAGATCGGCCAGGATGGCGAGGCCGAGTTCGGCCAGCACGAGCCCCGACAGCCGGGCGAGGTCCGGGTCGGCGAGCCATCCGCCGGGGCCGAATCCGGCGGGGTGGGCGTGGCCGCGCTCCGCCACGATGGCGTCGAGGATCAGCTTGGCGAGGTAGAGCATCGCCACCGGCAGGCCGGCGCGCACGAGGCGCAAGATCAGGCTGAGGGCGAGCAGGCGCGGGCTCGCCGCCGCCACGAGGCGGAACAGGGCGGGCAGATGGCGCAGGCCGCCCAGGCGCTCGGTCAGGAATCCGCGCATCGGGGACCGGCGGAGGCGGAGAAGCTCGACATCGGCGGGACCATGCCGGGCGCGCGGGCCGCCGTCGATCCCGGAACGGGGGTGAGCGTGTCGCACGCAACCGTGATGCGATCCGCCAAGGTGTTCGCGGACAAGGGTGTTCACGGCCAGAGTCCCGGGAAGACTCGGCTTTGCGTCGCATGGTAGGCATGGCGCCTGTTGTCACGCGTGAGGCCGCGATTGATGCTCAGCGGTTCGACCATCCTGCGGGCTGCGGGTCTCATCGTGGTGGCGGCCTGTCTCGCCACCCTGGTCCAGCGGTTCTGGCCGCAGGCCGGCGGCGGCGGGCCACAGGTCGCGACCGCGCCGGCCCCCGCCCCCGTGCCGGCCCCCGCCCCGCGGGTGATCCGCCCGGTCGATCCGGTGCCACCGACCAGCGTCGCCGGCACGCAGCCTCCGCCGACCCCGGTGCCGGTCCCGGCCGCCCCGTCGGCCCGGCCGCTTCCGGCCCCGGGCGGCCTCGCCGATCCGGCCCCGGCCATGCCGCGGCCACAGCCGGCGCCCCCCGCCACCCTGTCGGCGGTGCCGCCGGTCACGCCGGAACAGGCGGGCCAGGACGCGGTGGCCGAAGCCGTCGAATCCGCCGGGCCGCGGGCGCTCGGCAGCGTCGATCTCAACACCGCGAGCGTGGCCGATCTCAACACCCTGCGCGGCGGCGGCATGATCGGGCGCGCCATCGTGCAGAAACGGCCCTACGCCTCCGTGGGCGAGCTGCTCTCCAAGCGGGTCCTGAGCCGGGCCACCTTCGAGCGGATCAAGGATCAGGTGACGGTGCGATGAGCGGGACCGCAGGATGGCGTCGGCGCGGGTAGCGTCCCCCGCGCGGGCTGCCTACAATGGTCGGGCAGGACGGATGGCCTGGCGCGTCGTCCCGAAAGGTGGTCTCCGGCTTTCGGAAAAAGACGATGCACAATCAAGGGCCTAGATCATCGTCTGGGTTTCGGTTTCCCGCACGATGGCCTAGAACGGCCCGTCGCTTCGATCAGGGGACAGACCATGTTTGCGCAACCCGGTGGCGTCACCTTCCGCGATGATCTCGGCGTCGAGGAGACCAGCGAGACAGACAACATCGTGCGCTGGGACGGCGAGAAGCTCTACGTGGAGCACGACATCTATCACAACGGCCAGCTCGTCCATCGCAAGTATCGCAAGAACGTCAGCGAGCCGGTGGCTCGGGCGTTGCAGGCCCTGATCAATCGCGCGCAGCAATAATCGCGGCGCGATCGGATGCATCGGCCGGCGCGGCGGTCCTGCAGGTCCACCGCCGCGCAGGGACCGGCACGCCCAGGGCGCGAATCCGCGCTGGACACACAATCAGGACCCTGTCAAATCATGATCCGCCGCGGAGCTTGGCCGTGGCGACGGGGCGCGGATCAGGACGATCGATGGTTTCCCGGAGTCGCGTTCTGGTGGCCGGCCTCGCCTGGGTCCTCCTGCAAGCGAGCCTGACCCCGGCCTGCGCCAGGGACGGTCTCGACCGCCACGCCCGTCAAGAGATCGCGGCCCGCTACGTGCAGACCCTGTCCGAGATCATCCATCGGCGATTGCGCAACAATCCCTATCGCACCCGGTCCGGCGGCGGCGCGACGCTGGCATTCGACCTGGACCGGACCGGGCTCGTTTCCGCCACGACGATCAAGACGCCGTCCGGCTCGCCCTATCTCGACGCCCTGGCGAAGGCGGCCGTGCCGCCGGGATACCGCTTCCCGCCGCTGCCCCCGGAACTCGGGCTCGACCGCCTGCACGTCAACGCGCCGCTGCGGTTCGGACCGCTCCTCTGAGCGGCGCCGGTTATTTTCCCATCCAGTCGTGCCCGGCCACCATCGCCTCCACGGTCTCCGCCGGGCGGGTCCAGGTGCCGGGCTGGTCGGTGGAGCCCGAGCCGAGGGCGCGTTGCACCATCACGCTGTCGCTCCAGCGGCCGTACTTGTAGCCCACCGCCGGCAGCAGCCCGACGCGGACGAAGCCGCAGGCCTCGTGGAGACGCAGGGACGCCTCGTTCTTGGCGTCGATGTAGCCGATCATCTGGCGGT
>JAKONB010000090.1 GCA_022702195.1 Beijerinckiaceae bacterium
AGCTCACCGGCGCGAGCTTGGCGAGCACTGCGAAGACGCCGTTGACGGGGCAGAGATAGCGGCACCAGACCCGCTTGTTGCGGCCGTAGAGCAGCCCGACGATGATCGCCGCCACGGTGGAGCCGCCCAGCACCGCCAGCACCGGCTTCGGGTAGCCGTAGACGCTGACCATCTGGCCGTAGACCGTGGTTCCGGCGAAGGCCACGAAGGGCCAGCCGCCCCAGGTGATCCAGCGCGGCACGGCGCGCCCCAGGCTCCAGCGGCTGGCGAATTCGGTCAGCGCCCCTTCGGGGCAGAGCACGCCGCACCAGGCGCGCCCCACCACCACCATGCTCACCAGCACGAAGGGCCACCAGATGCCCCAGAAGCAGAACTGGGCGAACACCGTGAGGTCGTTCCACAGATGCGCGCTGCGATCCGGCAGCGGCAGGAAGGCCGGCACCGCCACGAGGACGAGGTAGACGGCCACCACCGCCCACTGAATCCTGCGGATCGCCGAGCCGTGGCGTTGCAGCCATTGGCCGAACGCCGCGAGCTTGGCGTCGATCCAGAGTTCGCCCGGGTTCGGAGAAGCGGAGGCCGCCATGATCGGCCTACTTCGCGACGAGGGTGGCTTTGGAATCCGGGTGGAAATCGTCGAACACCGGATAGGTGCCCGGATCCACGGTCCGGAACACGATGGACGAGGTCGCGCCGGCGGCGAGCGCCTTCTCGCGCTTCAGCTCCGTGCTCTCGAATTCCACGGGGCTCTTGCCCGTATTCGTGATCTCGAGCTTGAAACGGGTATTGGCCGGCACCTCGATGGTGTCGGGGATGAAGACGCCGTCGCGCATCTCGATCTTGATCACCGGCATGTCGTCGGCCCGCGCCAGCGGCGCGACGGCGATCACGAGCGACGCCCCCAATCCTGCGCCGATGAGGGCGCGCGGCAGGCGGCGGGTTCCGAAAGCGGGAAAGCGATCCGGCATGATACTCAGTAGGCTCCCTTCTTGCCGATCCCGGCGAAGGTGAAGTCCTGGATGACGTCGAACGGCTTGAACCATTCGGCGACGCCGGTCTCCTTGTCGACGTGGCGGCCGAAATGCCCCTGCGAGCCGGGGGGCGCCACATTCAGCTTGAGGCGGTAGCGGCCGGGACCCGAGAGCTTGACGTTGTCGCCGTAATGCGGGCCGTCATTGGCCACCATCTGCATCAGCGTGCCGGACACTTTCGCCCCAGTGGGCGCGTCGCCCTCCAGCTTCGTCACCTCGAAGGTCACGGAGAGGGCCGGCACCCAGTCGCCCTCGGCGAAGCCGTTGCGATTGTCCTTGGCCGCGCGGATGTCCGCCTCGAGATGGATGTCGGATTGCGCGGCGGCGCGCATCATGTCCGGCGGGTCCATCTCGATCGGTTGCAGGTAGACGGCACCGACCTCGATGCCGTTCTGGATTACGTGCGGACCGATCGGGATCTCCTTCGCGGAGGCCGGAAGCGGCGCGCAGGCCAGGAGCAGGCCGGCCAGGAGCAGGGAGGGGGAGAGGTTCTTGCGCATCGTGGATAGCGCGTAGACCACCCGCAAAGACAAGCAAAGAGGCTTCTTCGTCACATTTGCAATTCAGAACCATTCCAAACTGATGGTGTGTTGAATTTGGAAAGAGCTGATACGGCGCCGTGGAGGGGTATTAGCCTGATTTGTCGTATCGTTCCAAATGGAAGCCCCTGCATCGCCGTGCCCGGACCCTCCGCATGCGCATGGCCGGTCGGCGCCGGTGTCACCCGTGCCGTGAGGGAGATGGGGAAAACGTGCGGCGCAGGAGCCCAGGATAGGCCAGGGCCTGACTCACGCCGCGCCCACCCAGAAGGGTGAGGAAGGCGAACCAGAGGCCGGCATTGCCGAGGCCCATCGCATGGGCGGCGAGCAAGGCGAGTCCGTAACCCGCAGAGGCCGCCACCATCAGGTTGCGCATCGCCCGCGTCCAGGTGGCGCCGATATAGATCCCGTCGAAGGCGAAGGGCAAAGCCGCCACGAACGGGGCCAGGGAAGCCGGCACGAGGTAGAGTCGCGCCGTGTCGCGCACCTCCGGGCTGGTGGTCACGGCATCGATGAAGCTCGGCCCGATCGTCAGGAAGATCGCCGCGATGGCCGCGCCGAACCCGAGACACCAGAGCAGGCTGAGGCGGGCGGCACGCCGGAACCCGGCCGCGTCGCCGGCGCCCACCGCCTGCCCGCACAGGGTCTCGGCGGCCGTGGCGAAACCGTCGAGGAAGAACCCGCCGATCATGAAGAGATTCCACAGGACGGCATTGGCCGCCAGCACCACGTCGCCCGAGCGCGCGCCGAGGGCGGAGAACAGGGCGATGCAGCCGACGAGCAGCAGGGTGCGCACCATCACGTCGGCATTGACGCTGAGCATCCGGGCCAGTGCCCGCGGATCGCAGACCACGCGCAGGGGGACCGCGAAGGGACGCGAGCCGAGCCGCCCGAGGATGACGAGCCCGAGCCCGGTGCCGGCCACCTCCGCCAGCAGGGTCGCGAGGCCGGCTCCCGCCACGCTCAGGCCGGCTCCCAGCACGAAGATCAGCGTGAGCACGATGTTCGTGAGGTTGATCGCGACCTGGAGCAACAGCCCGATATCGGTTCGGCCCCGCCCGAGCACCGAGCCGAGGATCGCGTAATTGGCCAGCGTGAACGGCGCGGCGAAAATCCGGATGTGGAAATAGGCCGTGAGCGCGGCCAGGACGGCGGGGCTCGCCCCGCTGAGCGCGAAGGCCGCCCGCCCCAGCGGGACCTGCGCCGCGACGATGACGAGGCCGACGAGGAGGCCCGCCGCCAGGGATCGGGCCAGGGTCCGATCCACCTCGCCCGCATTGCGCGCCCCCACCGCCTGGGCGGTGAGGCCCGCCGTCGCCATGCGCAGCGACCCGAACGACCAGAAGATCGCGTCGAAGATGATGGCGCCCAGCGCCATGGCGCCGAGGAGCGCGGCGTCCCCCAGGCGCCCGATCACCGTCGCGCCGACGAAGCCGAGAAGCGGCGTCGTGACATTGGCCAGCGTCATCGGCAGGGCGAGGGCGAGGACGCGCCGGCTCGTCGCGGGTACGGGCGTCTCGCCCCGGGCTTCCATCGATCGTCTGACTTTCAGGCGCGGTTGCCGGAGCCGCTCACGATCCTGCGACGATCCGGGACGGCTCCGCGCTCATAATCCGGCGCCGCGCCGGCATCCACCCGAATCCGGCGCCGCGCCGGCATTCGCCCGAATGATGCGCTGACGTCAGTGGCAGCCGCACCCGCTGCCGCAGCTTCCGCCATCGGCGGCCGCCTTGGTGGCCTTGCCGCTCCGGTCGCGCGAGAGGCCCCTGTCCTCGAGCTCC
>JAKONB010000137.1 GCA_022702195.1 Beijerinckiaceae bacterium
GAGGAATCGATCATCACCGGCACGCGGGCGATGTCCGGCTCGGCGGCGACGAGGTTGAGAAACTCGACCATGGCCTTCTCGGAATCGAGCAGACCCTCGTCCATGTTGATGTCGCTGCTGCTGGCACCCGCCGCCACCTGGTCGCGGGCGACGTCCAAGGCCGCCGCGTAATCGCCGGCGGTGACGAGTTTCCTGAATTTGGCCGAGCCGGTGACGTTGGTGCGCTCGCCGACGTTCACGAAGGGAATCTCCTTCGTAAGCGTGAACGGCTCCAGGCCCGACAGGCGCATCAGGCGCGGCACCTCGGGGATGGCGCGGGGCTTCACGCCGGCCACGGCTTGCGCGATGGCGCGGATATGGTCCGGGGTGGTGCCGCAGCAGCCGCCGACCATGTTGACGAGGCCGGAGGTGGCGAACTCGCCCACCAGCTTGCCCATGGCCTCCGGGCTCTCGTCGTAGAGGCCGAACTCGTTGGGCAGGCCCGCATTCGGATAGGCGCAGACCAGGGTGTCGCTGATGCGCGACAGCTCGCTGATATGTCCGCGCATCTCCTTGGCGCCGAGCGCGCAGTTGAGGCCGATGGTGAGCGGGCTGGCGTGCCGCAGGGCGTTCCAGAACGCCTCCGGGGTCTGGCCCGACAGGGTGCGGCCGGACAGATCGGTGATGGTGCCCGAGATCATGATCGGCAGGGTGATGCCGGTCTCGGCGAACACCGCCCAGGCCGCCGCCACCGCCGCCTTGGCGTTGAGCGTGTCGAAGATCGTCTCGATCAGGATCAGCTCGGCGCCGCCCGCGATGAGGCCCCGCACCTGCTCCTCGTACGCGGTCTTGACCTGATCGAAGGTCACCGCCCGGTAGCCGGGATTGTTGACGTCCGGCGAGATCGACAGGGTCCGGTTGGTCGGGCCGATCGCCCCGGCCACGAAGCGGCGGCGGCCGTCGCGTTCCTCGGCGAGCTTGGCCGCCTCGCGGGCGAGCCGCGCGCCCTCGGCGTTCAGCTCGTGGACGATCGATTCCATGCCGTAATCGGCCTGGGCGATGGTGGTGCCCGAGAAGGTGTTGGTCTCACAGACATCCGCGCCGGCCAGGAAGTAGTCGAGATGGATCTGCCGGATCGCGTCGGGCTGGGTGAGGATCAGGAGGTCGTTGTTGCCCTTCTGGTCATGGCCGTGGTCCGGGAAGCGGGATCCCCGAAAATCGGATTCGCCGTAGCCGAGGCGCTGGATCACCGTGCCCATCGCCCCGTCGAGGACGAGGATCTTCTCCTGCGCACGGGCGCGCAAGGCCGCTTCGATCTCTTTGCCGTCGACGGGGCGCAGGTCGGTCATGGGGTTCTCTCAGGCGTCATTCCGGGACCGCAGAGCGGAGCCTGGAATCCCGGACCACGCGGGGTCCGGAAGGGCGGTTTCGTCTGCCGAAGGCGAAGCTTCGACCGGGCTGGCATGTCTGGATCCCGAGGCGCCAACGGCGCTTCGGGATGACGGCGGATGATCGATCAGGCCGCCTTAGCGGAATCTTTGGCGGATTCTTTGGCGGAATCCTGGGCGGCTTCCTTCGCCTCGGGCTTGGCCACCGCCTTCGGTGCCTGGGCGCGCAGGCCGAGCAGGTGGCAGATGGCGTAGACGAGGTCGGATCGGTTCATCGAGTAGAAGTGGAAGTCGTTCACGCCCCGGTCGAGCAGGTCGAGCACCTGCTCGGCCGCCACCGCCGCGGCGACGAGGCGGCGGGTGTCGACATCGTTGTCGAGCCCCTCGAACCGGGCGGCGAGCCAGTATGGCACCGAGGCGCCGGTGCGGCGCGCGAAGTTGGCGGATTGCTTGAAATTCTGCACCGGCAGGATGCCGGGGATGATCGGGATGTCGATCCCGGCGGCGCGGACCTTGTCGACGTAGCGCAGATAAAGGTCGTTCTCGAAGAAGAACTGCGTGATCGCCTGGTCGGCGCCGGCATCGACCTTGGCTTTCAGGGCGTCGATATCGGCGTCGAGGGAGGCGGCTTCCG
Source organism: Beijerinckiaceae bacterium (assembly GCA_022702195.1). Taxonomy (GTDB): domain Bacteria; phylum Pseudomonadota; class Alphaproteobacteria; order Rhizobiales; family Beijerinckiaceae; genus Methylobacterium. The sequence goes on from JAKONB010000137.1 coordinate 2,002, forward strand.
GATGCTTCTCCGGGTAGGCCGAGACCGAGACCTTGAAGTCGCCGATGCGCTTGATGCCGGCCACCAGATCGCTGGTGCGGGCGTAGCCGCCCGGATGGGGGCGATAGGCGGTCCCGAATCCGTCCTGCGGATCGCCGCGCAGGGCCACGATGTGGCGCACCCCGGCATCCCAGTAGGATTGCACCACCGCGTCGATCTCCTCGCGGGTGGCATCGACGCAGGTGAGATGGGCGGCCGGCTTCAGGCTGGTCTCACGGATCATCCGGGCGACGGTGTTGTGGGTGCGCTCGCGGGTCGAGCCGCCGGCCCCGTAGGTCACCGAGACGAATTTCGGCTGGAGGGGCGCCAGCCGCTCGATCGACGACCAGAGGATCTTCTCCATCTCGTCGGTCTTGGGCGGGAAGAACTCGATCGAGACCTGGATCGGACGATAGCTGTCGCGGCTGGCGCGGTGTTGGGAGGCGGTGGGCATCGGAGGCGTCCTCAAGATCGATCGGTTCAGACGAAGTGATTCGAATGTCGTGGCGCGGCCGGTCAGGCGACGGCCCGTTCCATCCCGGCCTCGGCGGCGTCGGTTCCGAGCCAGAGCGTGACGGTGAGCGGATTGCTCGCCTCGCCGGGGGCGGGGGCGAGGTCGCGGGTAGTCACCTGGCCCAGGCCGGCATCGCGCAGCCAGCCCGTCACCTGCTCGGGGGCGAAACCGAGGCGGCGATGCGCCTGGGTCTCGCGCAGGAATTCGAGATCGTGCGGCGCGAAATCCACCACCAGCAGGCGGCCGCCCGGTGCCACGAGGCGGGCGGCCTCGCGCAGGGCCCGGGCCGGGTCGTCGAGGTAATGCAGCACCTGATGGACCAGAACGAGGTCGAAGCTACCCCGTCCGAAGGGCGGGGCGTGGATGTCGCCCTGGCGCAGGTCCACCCGCGACAGGCCGAGCCGCTCGAGATTGGCGCGGGCCACGGAGAGCATGGCGTGATTGGAATCGAGGCCCGTCGCCCGGGCGGCGCGCCCGGCCAGCAGGCCGAGCATCCGGCCCGTGCCCGTGCCGAGATCGATGAGATTGTGGATTGGACGCGGACCCAGCACGTCGAGCACCGCCGCCTCCACGATGGCCTCGGCCACATGCAGCGAGCGCAGGCGGTCCCATTTCGGGGCGAGCCGGGCGAAGAAGGCCTGGGCGGCCTCGGCGCGCTGGCCGCGCACGGCCTCGCGCCGGGCGCGGTCCTCCGAGAGCGGTGGCTGGGCCGAATCGAGCCCGGCGATGAGCGGATCGACCAGCCCGGTGCGGCCGTCCACGAGGCGGAAGAACGCCCAGGCGCCCTCGCGATGGCGTTCCACCAAGCCGGCTTCCACCAGAAGCTTCAGGTGGCGCGAGATGCGCGGCTGCGACTGGCCGAGAATGTCGGTGAGGTCCGAGACCGAGAGTTCCCCCTCCGCCAGGAGCGCGAGAATGCGCAGGCGCGTCTCTTCGGCGGCCGCACGCAACACCGCGAGGGCATCGGCGAACGGCACCGGACGGACGTGAAGGACCTCTTCGATAGACATAAAGATATGTTTATGTGAAAAGACCACCTCTGGCAAGGCCGTTTCCGACTGGCCGGACGCCGTCGAGGCCTACCCATCGCTCCAGAGCCAGGCCGCGCCGCGCACGCCCGAGGCATCGCCGTGCAGGCTGGGGCGGATCGGCGTCTCGAACCTGTCGGTGAAGACGTGCGGGGCCGCCACCGCCGGCAGGGCCTCCATGATCTCCGGAACACGGGAGAGGCCACCGCCGACCACGATGGCGTCGGGATCGATCACATTGACGACATGCGCGATGCCGCGGCCGAGGCGGTCGACGTAGCGCGCCAGGGTCGCGCGAGCGGCCCCATCGCCGGCCCGCATGGCCGTGACGATGGCCTCGCCGGAGAGGGAGCCTCCATGGTGCCGGGCATGGTCGGCGGCCAGCCCCGGTCCGGACAGCCAAGTCTCGATACATCCGCGCCGGCCGCAATAGCAGACGGGACCCGGCCGCTCGTCGTCGCGCGGGTTCGGCAGCGGGTTGTGGCCCCATTCCCCGGCGATCCGGGACCGGCCCGACAGGGCGCGGCCATCGATGGCGATGCCCGAGCCGACGCCGGTGCCGAGGATGATGGCCCAGACCAGGTGGGCGCCCGCCCCGGCTCCGTCCACCGCCTCGGAGACGGCGAGGCAATTGGCGTCGTTCTCGACCCGCACCGGCCGGCCGAGCAGGCGGGCAATGTCCGCGGCGAAGGGCCGGCCGTTCAGCCAGGTCGAATTGGCGTTCTTGACGAGGCCGGTCGCCGGCGCGACGGCGCCCGGCATCCCGATTCCGATGCTCGTGGCCGCGCCGGCCCGTGCCTCGAGATCGGCCACCAGGCCGGCCACGGCCCGGAGGGTGGCGTCATAATCGTCGCGGGGCGTCGCGAGCCGGATCTCGGCGCGCGACGCCCCGTTCTGGTCGAGGAGCACCCCGGCGATCTTGGTGCCGCCGAGGTCGATGCCGATGCGCAACGGCCGGATCAGCGCGCCGCCGCGGGAAGCGGGGCCGCCGCCGCGGAGGGCGAGGTCACCGGGTCCATGTTCGGAGAATGGTCCGAAATGTCGGTGCCGATCGCCACCGGATGCTCCATCACCTGACGCAACTTCTCGCGATCGAGTTCGCCCTCCCAGCGGCTGACCACCACGGTGGCGACGCCGTTGCCGATGAGGTTGGTGATCGCGCGGCACTCGGACATGAACTTGTCGACGCCGAGGATCAGGGTCATGGCCGCCACCGGCACCGGAGCGTTCGGGATCGCGCTCAGGGTCGCCGCCAGGGTGATGAAGCCCGCGCCGGTGACGCCCGAGGCGCCCTTCGAGGTCAACATCGCCACCAGGATGATGGTGGCGTACTGGGCGAAGGACAGGTCCGCCCCGACGGCCTGCGCGAGGAACAGCGTCGCCAGGGTCATGTAGATGTTGGTGCCGTCGAGATTGAATGAGTAGCCGGTGGGGATGACCAGCCCGACCACCGAATCCGAGGCGCCGAGGCGGCGCATCTTGGTCATCATGTGCGGCAGCACCGTCTCGGAGGACGACGTGCCGAGCACGATCAGCAACTCGTCCTTGATGTAGGCGAGGAACC
>JAKONB010000144.1 GCA_022702195.1 Beijerinckiaceae bacterium
CAGACCGAGCGCGGCCGGAAAGCCCAGACCCCGTCCGAGATCCCCGCCAAGGGCTGGAAGGATATCGGCCTGCGGGTGTTCCACGACGTCTCGGAGAACAACATCGTCTCGGTGGCGGCCGGCGTGACCTTCTACGTCCTGCTGGCGATCTTCCCGGCGGTGGCCGCCCTCGTCTCCTGCTACGGTCTGGTGGCGGATATCGGCACGATCAACGAGCACCTTCAGACCTTGCAGGGCATCGTCCCCTCGGGCGCCCTCGAGATCATCGGCGAGCAGGTCAAGCGCATCGCCGCCAAGGGCGACACCACCCTGGGCCTCACCTTCTTCACCGGCATCGTCCTGTCGCTGTGGAGCGCCAATGGCGGGATGAAGGCGGTCTTCTCCGCCCTCAACATCGTCTACGAGGAGCGCGAGAGCCGGAACTTCCTCTGGCTGAACCTGCGCTCGCTCGCCTTCACCGCCGGGGCGCTGCTGTTCGTGGTGCTGGCGCTGGTCGGCATCGTGGTGGTTCCGGCGGCGATCGCCGTCATCGGTCTGAGCACCGAGGCCTGGTCCATCGCCCTGCTGCGCTGGCCGGTGCTGCTCGCGGCGGTCCTGGGCGGCCTCGCCCTGCTCTACCGCTACGGCCCGAGCCGGGATGCGCCGCGCTGGCGCTGGGTGACCTGGGGCAGCGCGTTCGCCGGCATCGCCTGGCTGATCACCTCCCTGGGCTTCTCCTGGTACGTCGCCAATTTCGGCAAGTACAACGAGACCTACGGCTCGCTGGGTGCGGTGGTCGGCTTCATGACCTGGATCTGGATCTCGACCACGATCGTGCTGATCGGCGCCGAGGTGAACGCCGAGATGGAGCACCAGACCGAGGCCGACACCACGGTGGGCGCGCCCGAGAAGCTGGGCGACCGCCGCGCCCGGATGGCCGATACGGTGGGGGCGGCGCGCTGAGGCGCGCCGAGAGACGGGCTCTCCAGCCTCGAGCATCGTCCCGGAAGGTGGTCTCCGGCTTTCGGAAAAAGACGATGCACCATCAATCACCTGGAGCATCGCCCCAAATCCGGTTTTGGGGACGATGCTCCAAGGGGCGTAGCACTTCCACCGGGGGCGCTTTAGACAGGAGCCCCAATCCCCAAAACCCGTGATCCTGCATGACCGCCGAGACGACCTCCGAGCAGAAGCCCGTCGGCCCCGGCGATCAGATCATCCTGGTGGACGGGTCGTCGTTCATCTTCCGCGCGTATTTCCAGTCGATCAACCAGGACCAGAAATACAACACCCGCCCGTCGGACGGCCTGCCCACCGGGGCGGTGCGCCTGTTCTGCACCAAGATCGCCCAGTTCGTGCAGGAGGGCGCGGCCGGGGTGATGCCGACCCATCTGGCCATCGTGTTCGACAAGTCGGAGGGGTCGTTCCGCAAGGAACTCTACCCCGACTACAAGGGGCACCGGCCCGACGCCCCCGACGATCTCAAGCGCCAGATGCCGCTGATGCGCGACGCGGTGCGGGCCTTCGGCCTCGAGCCGATCGAGCTCATCCGCTACGAGGCCGACGATCTCATCGCCACCTATTCGCGCCAGGCCGAGGCGCGCGGGGCCGGGGTCATCATCGTCTCCTCCGACAAGGACCTGATGCAGCTCGTGGGACCGCTGGTGCGGTTCTACGACTTCGAATCGGGCTCCAAGGGCAAGAACGGCTACCGGCCGGAGCGCAACCTCGACCGCGACGCGATCATCGCCAAGTGGGAGGGCCTGATGCCCGAGCAGATCGGCGACGCCCTGGCGCTGATCGGCGACACCTCCGACAACGTGCCGGGCGTGCCGGGCATCGGGCTGAAGACCGCCGCCGCCCTGATCAAGGAATATGGCAGCCTCGACCAGCTGCTGGAGCGGGCGGGCGAGATCAAGCAGCCCAAGCGCCGCGAGACCCTGCTCGCCAGCATCGATCAGGCCCGCCTCTCGCGCAGGCTGGTGGCCCTGGAGGAGAACGTCCCGGTCCCGATCCCCCTCGACGACCTGCGCCTGCCCAAGCCCGACCCGCAGAAGCTCGTCGGCTTCCTGAAGGCGATGGAGTTCAACACCCTGACCCGGCGCATCGCCCAGATGCTCCACGTGGACCCGGAGGCGGTGCAGCCCGACCCGGCGCTGCTGCCGCGGCGCGACGCGGAGGCGGAGGCGCCGTTCTTCCCCGACGCGCATGGCGACCCCGTTCCGGTCGATCCCGAGAGCGCGGCGGGGGCCACGCGCGGCGAGATCGACCCCTTCGCCGATCTCGGCCTGCCGGATGCGGCGCCCAAACCCCGCGGCTCCTCCGAGCCGACCCCCGCCAACCTCGTGGCGGCCCGGGCCGCCGAATCGGTCAAGCCGTTCGACACCACGGCCTACGAGACGATCGGCTCCGTCGAGCAGCTCGATGCCTGGATCGCGGAGGCCGAAGAGGCCGGCATCGTCGCGGTGGATACCGAGACCGACGCGCTCGATGCCAACAACGCCAATCTCGTCGGCGTCTCGCTCTGCGTCGCACCGGGGCGGGCCGCCTATATCCCGCTGCACCACGTGGCACCGGTCAAGGGCGCGGAGGGGGACCTGTTCGGCGACGCCAAGGCCGCGACGGACGTGTTCCAGCCCGCCGGGGGCCAGATCCCCCTGGACGCGGCCATCGCCCGCCTCAAGCCGCTCCTCGAGAATCCGGGGGTGCTCAAGGTCGGCCAGAACCTCAAATACGACCTCTCCGTCCTGGCGCGCTCCGGCATCCGCGTCGCGCCCTTCGACGACACGATGCTGATCTCCTACGTGCTCGATGCCGGCAAGGGCGGGCACGGCATGGACGAACTCGCCCGGCGCCATCTCGGCCACCAGCCGATCACCTTCTCGGACGTGGCCGGCACCGGCAAGGCGAAGATCACCTTCGACCGGGTGCCCCTCGACAGGGCCACCCAATACGCCGCCGAGGATGCCGACGTGACCCTGCGGCTGTGGCGGATGATGAAGCCACGCCTCGTGGCCGAGAAGCGGGTGACCGTCTACGAGACCCTGGAGCGTCCGCTCGTGCCGGTGGTGGCCCGGATGGAGGCGCACGGCATCCGCGTCGATCGCACCATGCTGAGCCGCCTCTCGGGCGACTTCTCGCAGATCCTCGTGCGTCTCGAGGAAGAGATCCAGCACGATGCGGGCGAGACGTTCCAGGTCTCGTCCCCGAAGCAGATCGGCGACATCCTGTTCGGCAAGATGGGCCTGCCCGGCGCCAAGAAGACCCCCTCGGGCCAGTGGGCGACCCCCGCGACCCTGCTGGAGGAGCTGGCCCAGGCCGGGCACGAACTGCCGAAGAAGATCCTGGAATGGCGCCAGCTCGCCAAGCTGAAATCCACCTACACCGACTCGCTCCAGCAACATGCCGACCGGGAGACCGACCGGGTCCACACCTCGTTCTCGCTGGCCGCCACCACCACCGGCCGGCTGTCCTCGTCGGACCCCAATCTCCAGAACATCCCGATCCGCACCGAGGAGGGACGGCGCATCCGCCGGGCCTTCGTGGCGGCCGAGGGCAACCGGCTGATCTCGGCGGATTACAGCCAGATCGAGCTGCGGCTGCTGGCCCACATCGCCGACATCCCGCAGCTGCGCCAGGCCTTCGCGGACGGCATCGACATCCACGCGGCCACCGCCAGCGCGATGTTCGGCGTGCCGCTCGCCGAGATGACCCCGGATCTCCGCCGCCGGGCCAAGACGATCAATTTCGGCATCATCTACGGCATCTCGGCTTTTGGGCTGGCCGACCGGCTCGGCATCGGCCGCGAGGAGGCCAGCGCCTTCATCAAGCAGTATTTCGAGCGCTTCCCCGGCATCCGCGCCTATATCGACGACACCAAGCGGAGCTGCCGCGATCTCGGCTACGTCACCACCCTGTTCGGCCGGGTCTGCCACTATCCGCAGATCCGCTCCAACAACCCGAACGAGCGGGCGAGCGTCGAGCGTCAGGCGATCAACGCCCCGATCCAGGGCTCGGCCGCCGACATCATCCGCCGGGCGATGATCCGCATGGAGGACGCCCTGAAGGCGGAGCGCCTGAACGTGCGGATGCTCCTGCAGGTCCACGACGAACTGGTGTTCGAGGCCCCGGAGGACGAGGTCGCCAAGGCGCTGCCGGTGATCTCGCGGATCATGGTCGAGGCCCCGGCCCCGGCCCTCACTCTTCGGGTGCCGCTGGTGGTGGAGGCGCGTGCGGCTCAGAACTGGGAGGAGGCACATTGAGCGCCGCGGTCCCGCCGGGCGGCCGATGAATCTCGCTCACCCCTCGTAGCGCTTGTCGTCGCCTATGAGAAAGTCGCGCCCATTCTTAGGCACTGGAAAGCCGTAGCCGCTGCCGAGAGGCCCCCAGGAGAGGCGACCGGCCGCGTGATATCGGCTCCCGTAGAGGTCGGCTCCGAGCTTCTGCAGGGCCAGATGCAGGGCCTGGACCGAATCCAGACCGCACACGGCGCTCGCTCGGAGACCCTCGGGCCAGTCGATTTCGTAGCGGCAGGTCCGATCGGTTCCATCGGTTTCCGGCCGGAAGACCCGAATCGCGATCGCGATGGACCCGGCCTCGTATTGGACGGTCAGAATCCGCGTCGCGATGGGCATGCGTGATCTCGATGTTCGATTTCTGCGGGCCGCGACAGGATGCGGACGGGGGATGACGCGGGTGTGTCGTGAGATTCCCCAGGCTCGGCGACCGTTCCGACGGAGGCCGGAGAACCTTCGCGCGCGCCGCACATTGAAACGCCATGCCGGCCAGCGAACACCCCCACTCCTCGGAAATCCGCAAAAAACCCGGCCGCTGGCGCCGGGCCGCCGGCCGGGCGCTCGGCTTCGTCGCGCGGCCGGTGCGGCGGGCGCAGGGGCGGGGCGGCGTCGTGGTCGAGACCTATCGGGGTTACGGCTCCCCCGACGAGGTCTTCCTGATCGGCCGCGTCTTCCGGCAATCGCGGCGCGTGGGGGAGGGGGACGACGACAGCCTCGCCGGCCAGTTGCGCGACATTCGCCGCCGCATCACCCGCCGGGCCGTGGCCGGGGCCACGCTCACCGCCCGGTTCTGCGCCTGCACCGAGCGGGTGACCACGGATCGCGACGGCTATTTCCGGGTGCATCTGCGGCCCGACCAGCCGCCGCCGGCGGAGGCGGCCTGGCACGCCATGGAGCTCGACCTCGAAGGGCTGGAGCCGGTCCGGGCGCGCGGCGAGATCTTCATCCCCTCGCGACAGTGCCGGCGGGTGATCATCAGCGACATCGACGATACGATCATGCGCACCGGCGTGGCCAACAAGTTCAAGATGCTGTGGCGGCTCTTCGTGGAGGATGCGCAAGGGCGCGTCGCCTTCCCCGGCGCGGCCGCCCTGTATCGCGCCCTCCATGCCGGACCCGAGGGCGGCGAGGGCAACCCGATGCTCTACGTGTCGCGCGCCCCCTGGGGCATCTACGACATGCTGAGCGCCTTCTTCGCCCTGCACCGCATCCCCGTCGGGCCGGTCCTGTTTCTGCGGGAGTGGGGCTTGTCCTGGACAAGCCCGCTGCCGCGCCGGGCCGAGGACCACAAGCGCGAGGTGATCGGCCGGATGCTGGCGCTCTACCACGACCTGCCCTTCGTGCTGATCGGCGACAGCGGGCAGCACGACCCGGAAGTGTATCGCCAGATCGTCGCCGAGCATCCCGGCCGGGTGGTCGCGGTCTACATCCGCAACGTGTCGCGGGATTCCGGGCGCATCGAGGAGATCGCCGCCCTGGCCCACCACGTCGCGGCGGCCGGATCGTCCCTGGTGCTGGCCGCCGACAGTCTCGCCATGGCCGAGCACGCCGCCGAACTCGGCCTGATCGGACCGGAGGCGCTGGGGGCGGTGTCCGCCGAGAAGGACGGGGAGGGGACCCGTGCGGGGCGTGCCCGGCGGCGCCTCGGGCGGGCGACGCCGCGCGCCCTCAAGGACCTGCTCGGCGGCGGGGCTGGAGAGGCGCCGCCCAGCCTCGTGGTGGAACCCGACGACGGTGCGGAGGCGGCGAAAGCCGCGCCGCTTTCGGCGGGGCCAAGTCCACACTCAAGCTGAACGCCCGGACAACTCGATCGTTGACCTCGGCTTGGAAAGGGTATCAGAGCGAGTGCATGCCACAATCCGTCGACATCACATCCCTCGAATGCGTGGACGTCACTTTCCGGGGGCGAGGTCTTGCCAAGATGCGCGGACCGAAGGTCGAATTGCTGGTCTGCCCGGTCTGCTCGCAGCGCAACGCCCCCAAGGCGGCCTCCGCTGGGATCTGTGCTTGGTGCGCCTACGAGCCGTCCCGCACCGATGCGGAGCCAGCTCTGAAGTCCTCCGCCCTGAAGGTCTGATCCCGGACCATTATGCCACGATGCGCGGGGACTTGCGTCGCGGCTCGGCCCAGCGGGCGATCATTTCGGGCACCCGCTCGGCCGGCCCGGGTTTCGAGAAGTAATAGCCCTGGCCCTCGTCGCAGCCTTCGAGACGCAGCTTCTCGAACTGCACCTCGGTCTCGATGCCTTCGCCGGTGGTACGCATGCCGAGACTGAGGCCCAGCCCGATCACCGCCCGGACGATCAGCCCCGAATCCTGCTTGGTGGTGATGTCGCGCACGAAGGATTGGTCGATCTTGATCTTGTCGAACGGGAAGCTGCGCAGGTAGCTCAAGCTCGAATAGCCGGTGCCGAAATCGTCCATGGCGATGCGCACGCCGAGACGCTTCATCGCGTGCAGGGTGGCGAGCGTCGCGACGTTGTCCTTGAGCAGGACCGATTCGGTGATCTCCAGTTCGAGGCGCGCGGGGGGCA
>JAKONB010000197.1 GCA_022702195.1 Beijerinckiaceae bacterium
AGGCCAGCGCCGACCGCTACCACGGGGTGGTCAAGTTCGACGTGGTGTCGGGGGTGCAGGCCAAGGCCAAGCCGAACGCGCCGGCCTACACCCGGGTGTTCGGCGAGAGCCTGATCAAGGCGGCGGATGCGGACGACCGGGTGGTGGCGATCACCGCGGCGATGCCGGGCGGCACCGGGATCGACTTGTTCGGCAAGGCGCATCCCGACCGGACCTTCGACGTCGGGATCGCCGAGCAGCACGCGGTGACCTTCGCGGGTGGGCTGGCGACGGAGGGCTACAAGCCGTTCGTGGCGATCTACTCGACCTTCCTGCAGCGGGCCTACGACCAGGTGGTGCACGACGTGGCGTTGCAGAACCTGCCGGTGCGGTTCTGCGTCGACCGGGCCGGCCTGGTGGGCGCGGACGGGGCGACCCATGCGGGGGCGTTCGACCTCGCGTATCTGTGTTGCCTGCCGAACATGACCGTGATGGCGGCCTCCGACGAGGCCGAGCTGGTGCACATGGTGGCGACCGCCCACGCGCATGATTCGGGTCCGATCGCCCTGCGCTACCCGCGCGGCGAGGGGGTGGGCGTCGACCTGCCGGAGCGGGGCGAGGCCTTGGCGATCGGCAAGGGCCGGGTGGTGCGGCGTCCCGCCGGGGCGCGGGTGGCGCTGTTGAGCCTCGGCACCCGGCTGTCGGAGGCGCTGAAGGCGGCCGACCAGCTCGAGACGGCGGGGATCGGCGTGACGGTGGCGGATGCGCGCTTCGCCAAGCCGCTCGACGAGGCGCTGATCCTGGATCTGGCGGCGAGCCACGAGGTGCTGATCACTCTGGAAGAGGGGTCGGTGGGCGGCTTCGGCGCGATGGTGCTGCATCTCCTGGCCGCCCGGGGCGCGCTGGATGCGGGCCGGGTGCGGGTGCGGACCCTGACGTTGCCGGACAGCTACCAGGACCACAACACGCCGGACGCCATGTACGCCGAGGCCGGCCTCGACACCGCCGGCATCGTCGCCGCCGTCACCGGGGCGCTGCCCGAGCGCAAGACCCGCAGCGCCAAGCTCGTCAGCGTCGCCCAGAACTGATCGTATCCGTCCCCCTCCCCCTCCGCGGAGCAGGCGAGAGAGGGACGGCGCGATGGTTCAGGAGGCCACGCCTGGCACGCTCGCTCGGGCTGCGGCGCTCCCCTCTGGCGGGACTGCATCCCGGTCCGACTCCTGCTGACGCAGGGGCCACCCTCCCCCGCAAGGGGGAGGGACGTCGCACTACTTGATCACCGCGCAGGCGAGGCGCGGGCCGGCGCCGCCGATCGGCTGGGTGCTGTGATCGTCCTCGTTGGCGTGGATGATCAGGGCCGAGCCGTCGCCGTCCTTGAGGCCGCCCTCGCCCGTGAGCGGCGTTTCGCTCGACACCTCGGCATTCACCGAGCCATCGGCATTGGCGAAGACGTTGGGCAGGTCGCCCTCGTCGGGACCATCCGGGTTGAGCAGGCCGTGCTTGCTCTGGTCGTGGTTCACGTGGGCCTTCGACTTCTCGAACTTCTCCGTATCCGAGCAATCGCCCACCGCGTGGAAGTGGATGCCGTGCCAGCCCGGGGGCAGGCCGCCCGGCTGGATCGCGAGACGCACCACCAGGACGCTGGCACCGTCGCGCAGGGTGATCTTGCCGATCGGCTCACCCTTGCCGTTGACGATCGGGCTCTCGACCGTCGCGGGCGCGGCGGGAGTCGCGGGCGCGGTGGTCTGGGCGAGGCTCGGCGCCGCCAGGGTGCAGCCGAGGCCCAAAGCGATGGCCGGCAGGAATCGTGTCATGGAATGGCTCTCCTTTCCAGCCCGAGGGCTGATGCCGGGCGTCAACGAAGCGGACTGCGTTGCGATCCCTGGCGTCGGCTGGACGGGCCGAGCTTTCCCACGGCTCCTCCGCCGATACCAGCGGATTGGCGGGGACGACCGGTTCCCGGAGACCCACGCCGATTTATCGGACCCGGTGCGATGCCGTACCCTCCGCGGCGGCGCTGTCGTAGACTCGCGCCCGGCCGGTCCCCCGGCTCCCGTTTCGCGAAGGATCCTCGCCGATGCCGACCGCCCTCGCATCCTCCCCGGCGGTCGCCGCACGTCGCCCGCTCTACACGTCGCTGTTCCTTCAGGTCCTGGTCGCCCTCGGGCTCGGGATCGTCATCGGCGTGGCCGCCCCCGCCTTCGCCCTCGGCCTGAAGGTCCTGAGCGACGCGTTCCTGCGGCTGATCGCGATGATCGTCGCGCCCATCGTGTTCTGCGTCGTGGTCCACGGCATCGCCGGGGCCGGGGACCTCAGGAAGGTCGGCCGCGTCGGCGTGAAGGCGCTGATCTATTTCGAGGTGATGACCACCCTCGCCCTCGCCCTGGGGATGCTGCTCGCCTTCCTGTTCGGGCCGGGCCACGGCATGAACGTCGATCCGGCCACCCTCGACGCCAAGGCGCTCGGCGCCTACGCGGAGAACGCCCACAAGCTCCAGGGCGGCGGCATCGGCAGCTTCCTCCTGAACATCATCCCGGCCACCGCTTTCGACGCGCTGGCCCGCAACGACGTGCTCCAGGTGCTGTTCTTCGCGGTGCTGTTCGGAACCAGCCTCGCCCTGGTGGGCGGCGAGGCGGGGACCCGCGTCACCGGCCTGATCGAGGCCCTGTCGGCGATCCTGTTCAAGGCCATGAGCCTCATCGTCCGCCTCGCGCCCCTGGGCGTGCTCGGCGCCGTCGCCTACACGGTGGCCCGCTACGGCATCGGCTCGCTGCAGCAGCTCGTCTCCCTCGTGCTGCTGTTCTACGTGGCGGTGGCCCTGTTCGTGCTCGTCATCCTGGGCGGCGTGATGCGTCTGGCCGGTTTGAGCCTGCTGAAATTCCTCGCCTATCTGCGCGCCGAACTCACCATCGTGCTGGCCACCGCCTCCTCCGACGCGGTGCTGCCGCAGGTGATGCGCAAACTCGAGCATCTCGGCGTGAAGGATTCGGTGGTCGGGCTGGTGATCCCCACCGGCTACTCGTTCAACCTCGACGCCTTCTCGATCTACCTGACCCTGGCGGTGGTCTTCATCGCCCAGGCCACCAACACGCCGCTCGGCACCGGGGATCTCCTGCTGGTGCTCGGCGTTTCGCTCGTCACCTCGAAGGGCGCCCATGGCGTGCCGGGATCGGCCATCGTGATCCTGGCCGCCACCCTCAACGCGGTGCCGAGCATCCCGGCCATCGGCCTCGTCCTGGTGCTGTCGGTGGATTGGTTCATCGGGATGGCCCGGGCGCTGGGCAACCTCGTGGGCAATTGCGTCGCCACCATCGTGGTCGCCGCCTGGGAGGGCGAACTCGACCGCGCGCGGGCACGGCGCGTCCTCGACGGGCTGGATCCGGTGGACGGGGCGGCCTGATGCCGGGAAAGCGAGACACGGTGGACGGACCTCCGAGCCTTCCTTAAACTCGGGCCGGCGAGGCGACGCGGCCCGACGTGATTCGCAGGATGGGATTCGCAAGACGGGATTCGCGAGAGCCTCGCTACGGCTGCCGGGAGAGCGCCATGCCGATCGACAGACAGCCCGGATGGCGAAACCTTCTCCGGGGCCTCGCCATCGCCGCGGCGATGATCCTGGCCCCCGCCCTCGCGCAGGATGCCGCCCAGCCGGCCCGCCCCTGGACCGACCCGCCGGGCCGGGGCAGCGCCGCCGCGCCGGACGCCGCGCCGGAGAAACCCGCACGGCAGGTCGAGACTCAGGCCGCCGCGCCGCGCCCGTCCCGGCGGGTCGTCAAGGCCCGTTCGCCGGTGCGGAATGCGTCCCGTCCGGTCAGGGCCAGAATGGGGGAGCGGACGATGGGGGAGCGGAGGATCGCGGCGCGCCACGCCGCCGACCGGCCGCGCCGGGTTCGGGTGGCCGCTAGCCCGCGTCTCCGCGCCAGCCGGATGGTCGCCTTCCGTCCCGTCCCGATGGAGGCCTACGGGGCGCCGCCCCATGGCGACCGGGTGGTGGTGATCCGGCCGGGGCCGGTCTTCGTCGATCGCTTCGTGGATGACCGTGCCCGGCGGATGCGGCTGGCCCGCGAGGCCGGCTACACGCTGATCCGCAGCCGGACGGACCCGCTGCCCGACGGAGTCCGGGGGCGGGGTTTTCGCCCCGACGATGTCGACGAGTGAGCGCCGTTCCCCCTGACGAAAAACCCCGCCGGGAGACCCGGCGGGGTTTTTCGTCAGGGGGAACGGTCTGGAATCGGCTGCTTGGAGCATCGTCCCGAAAGGTGGTCTCCGGCTTTCGGAGAAAGACGATGCAGCATCGAGAATCGGGAGGATCGTCCCGGATCCGATTTCCGGGACGATATTCTAGCGCACCCGGCCGGGGCGGGCCGGCTCGAACACGATCTTGCGGTGGAACGCGCACCAGCTCTTGCCGTCCGGCACGGGGGCGCCGCAGCAGACGGCCCGGTCGTTGGGCTCGCCGATGATGAACTTGCACACGAACGCCCCGGACTGCGCGAACGGTACGCGCAGCGACGCGGACGGCTCGGCGATCGCGTCGACCTCACCGACCTGGGACATGCGGACGATCTGATTCATGGATTATCTGGCTCGTCAAAAAATCTGGCTTTGCGGACGCGGCGGCCGGCGGAATCGATTCGGAGCGATGCGTCACACACCGCCCGGTCTTGCGCAGACCCCGGGCGGGACGCCTGGGCGGCGGGGGAACGACCTCGGCGAATCGAGGCGGCGAAGCGCAGCTTCGTCATGATGCTGTTATATCTGGCGTTCTTCGCCCGGCAAACAAGTCCTTCTGCATGGGTGTGCTGCAACGCACAGAAAACCGCCGATCGCCACGGGTTCCGGCCGGGACCCCGGCGGCGGCATCGCCACGGCAGAAGAGGCTGAATCATCCGTGTCTCGGGTCTCGGTGTCACCCGCCTGAAATGTTGCGGGCGTATCGGCGGTGGCCGCCCCCCTCGCATGAGGCCTGTCAGATGTCGGACACCGCAACCGCCGGGCTCATGCCGGCCCCTCCCGGACGGGGGACGGCCCGCCAGGGTCCGAAACTCGACCACGGCATCCACCCGTCCGGCCTCATCGCCTTCCTGCTCGTGCTGGTGGCGGGGCTCGGCTACGCCCTGTTCAGCCTGATCCACGACATGAACGCGGTGGGCGAATCACCCCTGGCCATCGGCGCCTTCGCGCTGCTCGCCCTGGCGCTGCTGATCGCCCTGGCCTTCGAGTTCGTGAACGGCTTCCACGACACCGCCAACGCGGTGGCCACGGTGATTTACACCCATTCGATGCCGCCCCTGGTGGCGGTGATCTGGTCGGGCACCTTCAACTTCCTCGGGGTGATGCTGTCCTCGGGGGCGGTGGCCTACGCCATCGTGACGCTGCTGCCGGTGGAACTGATCCTCCAGGTCGGGTCCTCGGCCGGCTACGCGATGATCTTCGCGCTGCTGATCGCCGCGATCCTGTGGAATCTCGGCACCTGGGCGCTCGGCCTGCCGAATTCCTCCTCGCACGCGCTGATCGGCTCGGTGATCGGCGTCGGCCTCGCCAACCAGCTCATGGCCTCGGGGGCCGAGGGCACCTCGGGCGTGGAATGGGCGCAGGCCTTCAAGGTGCTCCAGGGCCTGCTGCTCTCGCCGGTCCTCGGCTTCGTCCTGGCGGCGATCCTGTTGCTGGCCATGAAGGCGGTGGTGAAGCGCAAGGACCTCTACGAGGCGCCCGTCGGCGAGGCGCCGCCCCCGCTCTGGATCCGCGGCCTGCTGATCCTCACCTGCACCCTGGTGTCGTTCTTCCACGGCGGCAATGACGGGCAGAAGGGCATGGGCCTGATCATGCTCATCCTGATCGGCGCCGCCCCCACCGCCTACGCCCTCAACCGCACCATGTCGGACGAGACCACGCCGGCCTTCGTGCAGCAATCGCAAGCGGCGAGCGGCGTTTTCGCCGCCCACGCCGCCGGGGCGCCCCTGCCCGCGCCGGCCGAGGCGCGCGGGACCGTGGCGGCGGCCCTGCGCACCAAGGACCTCGACCGGCCGCCGGTCTTCGCGGCGCTCGCCAGCCTCTCGAACGACATCGCCGCCTCGGTGCAGAAGCACGGCGCGATCCGGCAGGTGCCGGCCGCGGCGACGCCGAACCTGCGCAACGACATGTACCTCGCCTCCGACGCCGTCCGGCTGCTGCCCGGCGCCGGTGCGACCCTCTCGCCCGACGAGGCCAAGACCCTGAAGGCCTATTCCGGCCTGCTCAACGACGGCACCCGCTACATTCCGACCTGGGTGAAGGTCGCCGTCGCCCTGGCCCTGGGCCTCGGCACCATGGTCGGCTGGAAGCGCATCGTGGTGACGGTGGGCGAGAAGATCGGCAAGACCCACCTCACCTACGCCCAGGGCGCCTCGGCCGAGATGGTGGCCGCCGGCACCATCGGGCTCGCCGAACTCTACGGCCTGCCGGTCTCCACCACCCACATCCTGTCCTCGGGCGTCGCTGGTACCATGGCAGCCAACGGCTCCGGCCTCCAGGCCGCCACCGTGCGCAACATGGCGCTGGCCTGGGTGCTCACCCTGCCGGCGGCCATCACCCTGGCGGCCGGGCTGTTCTTCGTCCTGCGCCACGTCTTCTGACCGGTGGGGCCGGGGGGCGCGGCCCCGGCGTGTTGAGATCGACAATGCCGGGGTGTACGCCACATTCCGGCATTCGCCGTTCCTCAGAGGGTTTCCGCTTGATCGCTTCGGTCGGCACAGTCGCAACGGACCCCCTCCCCGTCCGGGAGAGGCGACCCGCGCTCGCAGGACCGAACCGATCAGCCGGAGACGGCCTCGAACCCTGGCCGGAGGCCCGATGCGCGTCCTCGTGACCGGTACCGCCGGCTTCATCGGCTACCATCTCGCCGGCCGCCTCCTGGCGGCGGGGCACGCGGTCACGGGCTTCGACGGCTTCAGCGACTATTACGACGTGGCGCTCAAGCACGCCCGGCATGCGGAGCTCGCCCCGCATGCGGGCTTCACCGCCGTCGCGGCGCGGCTCGAAACCCCCGGCGCCCTGATGCGGGCGATGGAGCAGGCCCGGCCCGACGTGGTGGTGCACCTCGCCGCTCAGGCGGGCGTGCGCTACAGCCTGGAGAACCCGGCCGCCTACGTGGAGGCCAACCTCGTGGGCACCGCCAACCTGATCGAGGCGGTGCGGGCGCATCCGGTGCGCCACCTCCTGTTCGCCTCCACCAGCTCGGCCTATGGCGGCAACGCCGCGATGCCGTTCCGCGAGACCGACCGGGCGGTGACGCCGCTCACCCTCTACGCCGCCTCGAAGCTGGCCGGCGAGGCGATGGCCCATTCCTACAGTCACCTGTTCGGCATCCCCACCACGGCGTTCCGGTTCTTCACGGTCTACGGCCCGTGGGGGCGCCCCGACATGGCCCTGTTCCTGTTCACGCGAAAGATCCTGGCCGGCGAGCCGATCGAGGTGTTCGCCGGGGGCGAGGCGGTGCGGGACTTCACCTATGTGGACGACCTCGTCGCCGCGATCCACGGGCTGATCGACCGGCCCCCGCCCCTGCCCGGCTCCGGCGGCCCGGTGAGCGCGCACGACACCCTGAGTCCGGTGGCGCCCTATCGCCTCGTCAATATCGGCGGCGGCCGGCCGGTGCGCCTCGCCGCGATGATCGACGAGCTGGAGCGCGCGCTGGGCCGGGTCGCCACCCGCATCCTCAAGCCGCTGCCCCCCGGCGACGTGCCGCACACCCATGCGAGCACCGCCCTGCTGCACGACCTGCTCGGCCGCGTGCCGGAAACGCCGCTGTCGCAGGGCATCCCGGCCTTCGTCGCCTGGTACCGGGAGTATTACGGGGTGTGACCATCGCCCCGGATCAATCGAGATCCTGCAGGTGGCGCGCGGCGATGATCGAGGCGGCGGTGCGGTTCTCGACGCCGAGCTTGGCGTAGATGCCCTCCAGGTGCTTGGTCACCGTGCGGGGGCTCAGGCCGAGGATCTCGCCGATGTCGCGGCTCGACTTGCCGCGCGACAGCCAAAGCAGCACCTCGGCCTCGCGGCCGGTGACGGGCAGGCGCTCGCGCAGGCGCTCCACCCCGCTGGCGGTGCCGTCGCGGGCGAGCCGCAGCAGGATCTCGTCCCCGGTCCCGCCGATGAAGCCGAAGGAATAGGCGTTGCCGTCCCGGTCGGACAGGGGAAGCGGCGCCGCGCCCGACCCGGCGAGACAGGCTCGCAGCCAGGCCAGACCGGGGGACGGCAGGCAGAGGGCGCCCCCCGGTTCGGAGCCGAAGCCGGCCAGCAGCCGCGCCGCCTGCGGCGTGCACCACAGGACGGCCCCGGTCCGGTCCACCGCGAACAGGGTCCGGCCGGTGGTGTCGAGGGCGGCGCGCGCGCTCTGCGCAGCCCGGGCGCTGGCCAGATGCACCCGGATGCGGGCCAGGATCTCGTCCGGGGCGATGGGCTTGGTGACGTAGTCGACGCCGCCGGCCTCGAGCCCCTTCACGATGTGCTCGGTCTCCGACAGGCCGGTCATGAAGATCACCGGCACATGGGCGAGGTGCCGCTTGCCCTTGAGGCGGCGGCAGGTCTCGAACCCGTCCATGCCGGGCATCATCGCGTCGAGCAGGATCACGTCGGGGGTGATCTCGTCCACCAGCGCCAGGGCGAGGTCGCCCGCCACGGCCACCAGCACGGTGGCGCCGGAGCGCTCGATCGCCTCGGTGAGGAAGCTCAGGGTCTCGGGGGAATCGTCCACCACCAGGACGACGTCGCGATGGGTCTCACGCATCCGGGGCGGCCTCCGGCCCGTCCTCCGCCAGCATCCCGGCGAGCAGAGCCATGGCGCGCCGCAGGTCGTAGGCGGCGACGAGCCCGCGCATCCGCGCCACGAAGGCGGCGGGCGCCGGCTCGGCCGCCTCCATCCGGGCGAGCGCCGCCTCCAGGCCGCGGACATGGCCGATCCGGCTGAGGCGCAGCAACTCGGCGACGTCCTCGCGGCGCGGACGCACCGTGTCGGTTTGGGGCGCCGACGGGGGCGCGGCCTCCGGCGCGGGGCGGTCGAGGCCGAGCAGGCGGGTCACGAGGTCGAGGAACTCGCGCAGGTCGAAGGGCTTGGCGATCATCGCGTCGTGTGGGGCATCGTCGCCCCGCACCGGCGAGATCTCGTGGACGTTGGCCGACATCATCGCGATCCGGGCGGTGTGGCCGGCCTCGCGCAGGGACCGGGCCAGGGTCCAGCCGCTCATGCCCGGCATGGCGATGTCGAGCAGGAACAGGTCCGGCGCCTGCTCGCCCGCGAGCGCCAGGCAGGCCGGGCCGTCGGCCGCCTCCCGCACCACGAGGCCGAGGGGTTCGAGGATGTCGCGCATCAGCCCGCGATGGGCGGCGTCGTCATCGGCCACCAGGATGGTCCGGCGGGCGCTGGCATAGACCGGACCGGGCGCGGTCGCCGCCGGGCGGACGGGTTGCGGCCGGGCCACCGAGGCCAGCATCAGCCGCAGGCGGAAGCAGGTGCCGCGCCCGACCTCGCTCTCCACGGTGATCTCGCCGCCCATCACCTGGGTGAGGAGATGCGCGATGGTGAGCCCGAGGCCGGTGCCCGGCATGGCGCGGGCCGCCGCCATCGAGCCGCGCTCGAACGGCTCGAAGATGCGCTGGAGATCGGCGGCGGGGATGCCGAGCCCGGTATCGCGGATCGTGAACGTCGCCACCTGGCTCCGATAGGTCAGGTCGAGGGCGACGTGGCCCGTGGGCGTGAACTTGATGGCGTTCGACAGGAGATTGAGCAGGATCTGGCGCAGGCGCTTCTCGTCGGTGGCCACCACCGCCGGGAGGTTGTCCGGCCGGGTGAAGCGGAAATCGAGGGCGGCACCCTGCGCCTGCAACCGGATCATGTCGTCGATCTGGTCGAGGAAATCGCCGAGCCGGACCTCGTTGCGGTGGATCTGGAGGCGGCCGGCCTCCATCCGCGAGATGTCGAGCAGGCCGTCGATCAGCCCGGACAGGTGCTGGGCCGAGCGCCGGATCACCCGGATCCCGTTCTGGCGCGGGGCCGGGATGCTCGGATCGCCCTCGAGCAGCTGCGCGTAGCCGAGCACCGCGTTGAGCGGCGTGCGCAATTCGTGGCTGATGCCGACCACGTAGCGGCTCTTCGCGAGATTGGCGGCCTCCGCGATCTCCTTGGCCTGCTGCAGCTTGGCGTCGGTGATCCGGTGGGCGGCGATCTCCGCCTGATACAGCCCGGTCTGCCGGGCGGTTTCCTCCAGGGCGACGTGGCGGCTCTCCTGGGCCAGCACGAACAGCCACGCGACGATGCCGAGAATCACGATGAGGATCAGGAACACGCTGGTGAGGGCAGCCGCCAGCATCTCCCGGTGCTCGGGATGGTCGGCGGTGGCCCCCGCATGGACGATGCCGAGGATCAGGCCGATCGCCGCCACCAGGGTGAGCATCAGGGCGAGGTAGCGCCCAAGCGGCGCCCCGATCCACACCGCGATCCGGGCCGGCAGGAAGCGGGCGAGCGCGCTCTGAGCCTGGGCCTCCAGGCGCCCGTGCGGCTTGCACAGGTCGCCGCAGCGGGCATCGAGGGAGCAGCAGAGCGAGCAGATCGGGCCGGCATAGGCCGGGCAATGGGCCATGTCCTCTGGCTCGAACGGGTGCTCGCAGACCCGGCAGGTGATGGCGGAGGCCCCGTGCCAGTCGCTGCGCGGGGTGCGGGCGAGGTAGTAGCGTCCCCCCGTGCCCCAGGCGATGGCGGGGGCGGCCGCGAAGGCGACGGCCAGCGCCAGCAGCGGCCCGAACGTGGTCAGGCCCAGGCCGAACCAGCCCGCATGGGCGGAAAAGCCCGCGATCATCGCCAGCGCCATCGCCCCGGTGCCCACCGGGTTGATGGCGTAGAGATGCGCGCGCTTGAACTCGATGCCGGGCGGCGACAGGCCGAGCGGCTTGTTGACGGCGAGATCCGCCGCCAGCGCCCCGACCCAGGCCGAGACCACCACCGCGTAGAGGGGGAGCGTGCTGGCGATGGTCTTGTCGATGCCGAGTTCCATCAGCAGCAGGGCGATGGCGACGTTGAACACCAGCCAGACCACCCGCCCCGGATGGCTGTGGGTCAATCGCGAGAAGAAGTTCGACCAGGCGATGGAGCCCGCATAGGCGTTGGTGACGTTGATCTTGAGCTGCGACACCACCACGAACAGGGTCATCAGGGCGACGGCGCCGGCGCCGGGGCCGACCACGTAGCCGAAGGCCACCGTGTACATCCGCGTCGGCTCGGCGGCGTTCTCGGCCGGAACCCCGTGCCGCAGGGCGAGCACGGTGAGGAACGAACCGAGCCCGATCTTGAGCGCGCCGGGCAGGATCCAGCCGGCCCCGGCGCCCAGCACCGCCGCCCACCAGCGCCCGGCCCGGGCGGGCTGCCGCTCCGGCACGAAGCGCAGGAAGTCCACCTGCTCGCCCACCTGCGCCAGCAGGGCCAGCAGGATGCCGGTGGCGAGCCCGAACTGCGCCAGGTCGAAGCCGCCCACGCCACCGGCGCCCGAATAGCCGAGCCATTCCGCGAGGGGCGCCGCGCCGCTCCAGGCGATGCAGGCCACGGGCAGCAGGTTGAGGCCGATCCAGACCGGCTGGGTCCAAATCTGGAACCGGCTGATCAGGGCGATGCCGTAGACCACGAGGGGAATCACCGCCACCGCGCAGACCAGGTAGCCGATGGCGGGCGGCAGGCCGAAGCCGAGCTGCAGGGCCAGCGCCATGATCGCCGCCTCGATGGCGAAGAACAGGAAGGTGAAGCTGGCGTAGATCAGCGAGGTGACCGTCGAGCCGATATAGCCGAAGCCGGCCCCCCGGGTGAGGAGATCGATGTCGACGCCGAATCGGGCGGCGTAGGTGCTGATCGGTGCGGCGGTGGCGAAGATGATTCCCGTGACCACGAGGAGCGCCGCCAGGGTGTTGGTGAAGCCCACCGCCAGGACGAGGGTGCCGCCGATCGCCTCCAGCGCCAGGAACGAGAGCGAGCCGAGCGCCGTCTGCGCCACGCGAAAGCCCGACCAGCGCCGCGCCGACTTCGCCGTGAAGCGCAGGGCGTAGTCCTCGAGCGTCTCGTCGGCGACGAAGCGGTTGTAATCGCGCCGGATCGGCAGGATGCGCTGGTGTTCGATCATGGTGTCCGGCGCGAGGGGTACCATGCGGGGCGCCGGCCGCGCGGTCCTTCGACGGGATACACAGGCAAATCCGCCGCGGGCGACGGCGCCTGCGCGCTCACGCAAGGAGCGTGCCCGTTCCCCCGCGCCGACGCAAGCCGGCCGGGACCCTGGAATGACGGGGGCCAAAATGCGCCGCCGGGCCGGCCGCCTCCCTACGCAAAACAGCGTATAGGCCGCACCGCACAACGCGGCCTAGCCTGCGCTCGTCGATCCGCGGCCATCCGGTGCGCCGCGACGCGGGACAGGGGTTCAGGGCACGATGGCAGAGGACAAGGGCAACGGCCTGCAATCGGCGCTGCGGCGCAGGCTTCTCATGGGTCTCGCCGGCGTGCCGGCCATCGCGCTGATGCCGCGCATGAGCTTCGCGGCCGCCCCCCCGACGTCGGCGGTGAACACCACGGGCCTCGCCGTGACCGACACCGAGGTGACGGTGGGCATCCTGCACTCGGCCACCGGCACCATGGCGATCTCCGAGACCGGCTCGATCCAGGCCGAGAAGCTCGCCATCGACCAGATCAACGCCGCCGGCGGCGTGCTCGGCCGCAAGATCAAGGTCATCCAGGAGGACGGCGCCTCCGACTGGCCGACCTTCGCCGAGAAGGCCAAGAAGCTGCTGGTCAACGACCATTGCGCCGCCGTGATGGGCTGCTGGACCTCCGCCTCGCGCAAGGCCGCGCTGCCGGTCTTCGAGCAGTACAACGGCCTGCTGTACTACCCGACCTTCTACGAGGGCCTGGAGCAGT
>JAKONB010000223.1 GCA_022702195.1 Beijerinckiaceae bacterium
CCGCTCTTCAGCGGATCGGCGTTGCGCGAGACGATCGACTGCATCGCCTGGATCAGCCCGGTGGCCACCACGATCGGGTCGATGCCCTGCTGCGGCTGGGCCGCGTGGGCGCCGCGGCCGATCACCCGGATGTCGAAGAAATCCGCCGCCGCCATGGCCGGGCCGGGGCGCAGCTTGATCTGGCCGTGCGGCCCGTTGGGCTGGTTGTGGATCGCGTAGATCTCGTCGCAGGGAAACGTCTCGAACAGGCCGTCGGCGATCATCGCGCGGGCGCCGCCGCGGCCCTCCTCGGCGGGCTGGAACACGAACACGGCGGTGCCGTCGAAGGCGCGGGTCTCGGCGAGGTAGCGGGCGGCGCCGAGCAGCATGGTGGTGTGGCCGTCATGGCCGCAGGCGTGCATCTTGCCCGGAATCGTGGAGCGGTAGGGGAGGTTGGTCTCCTCCTCGATGGGCAGGGCGTCCATGTCGGCGCGCAGGCCGATGCGGCGGCCGGAGCCCGAGCGGCCTTCCAGAATGCCGACCACGCCGGTGCCGCCGATGCCCCGATGGGCGGTGATGCCGTAGCGCTCGAGCTCGTCGGCGACGATGCCGGCGGTGCGCACCTCCTCGAAGCCGAGCTCCGGATGGGCGTGGAAATCGCGGCGCAGGCGCACGAGTTCGTCGGCATAGGTCTTGATGTGGTCGATGGGGCTCACGTGTGGTCCTCGGGGGCGGGTTCGGGCGGAGGTTGGGGTGAATCGGGCGTGGACAGGCAGTCCGCAGGCAAGTCGGGTGCCGCGGCGGCGTCCGCGCCCTCGCCGCGCCGGAACGGCGTCAGGGTGCCCAGGACCTCGGCAGCCTCGACCACGTGGTCGCGCTCGCGCCTGAGGTAATCCGCCACCGCCCGGCGCAGGGCCGGATCGGCGATGTCGTGGGCGGAATGCATCAGCACCGGGCGGTAGCCGCGCGCCAGCTTGTGCTCGCCCTGCGCCCCGGCCTCCACCCGCTTGAGCCCATGTCGAATCGCGAAATCGATGGCCTGATAGTAGCAGACCTCGAAATGCAGGAACGGGTGATCCTCGGTGCAGCCCCAGTTGCGGCCGTAGAGCGCCACGTCGCCGATGAAGTTGATCGCCCCGGCGATGGTGCGCCCCTCCCGCTTGGCCAGCACCAGCAGCACCCGCTCGGGCATGCGCTCGCCGATGAGGCCGAAGAACGTGCGGTTGAGGTAGGGGCGGCCCCATTTGCGCGCGCCGGTATCGCTGTAGAAGTCGTAGAACGCATCCCAATGGGCCGGGGTCAGGGCGTCGCCCGTGACGTGCGCGATGGTGATGCCGTTGGCCAGCGCGTCCCGGCGCTCGCGCCGGATCGCCTTGCGCTTGCGCGAGGCCAGGGCCGCGAGGAACCCCTCGAAATCCGCGTAGCCGGCATTGTCCCAGTGGAATTGCTGGTCGATGCGCTGGAGGAAGCCGAGCGCGCCGGCCTGCGCCCATTCGCGCTCCTGCATGAAGGTGACGTGGATCGAGGAGGCCTTGGTCTCGGCGCGCAGGGCGCGCAAGCCGGCGACCAGGGCGGAGGCCGCCGCGTTCACCTCCTGCCCCGGCGCGATCAGGAAGCGCGGCCCGGTGACCGGGGTGAAGGGCACGCTGACCTGGAGCTTGGGATAATAGGCCCCCCCGGCGCGCTCGTAGGCGTCGGCCCAGCCATGGTCGAACACGTACTCGCCCTGGCTGTGGGATTTCAGGTAGCAGGGCGCCACGCCGACGAGGCGCCCCTCCCGCTCCACCGCCACGTGCAGCGGCAGCCACCCGGTTTTCCGCGAGACGCAGCCCGAATCCTCCAGCGCCGACAGGAAGGCGTGGGAGGTGAACGGGTTGTGGGTCTCGTCGCCCCCCGCCAGAGTCTCGGGCGAGGTGGCGCAGGCATCCCACTCCGCCGCCGGGATCTGGCCGATCCCCGGCACGGCCCGCACCTGCAAGTCCATCCCGGTCTCGGCCGGGTCGCGGGGCGGTTCACGGGATGTGTCCATGGCGTCCAATCTAGTCCGGCCCGGCAGGCGGGCCAAGCGCGGCGCGCGCGCCGGCACCGTCGCAGGGGGGCCTGCGGCGGATCGGCCCGGCCACGGTCGCGGGGTGCGATTTCACCGATCATTCATGTTTAACGGGGATACTTCATCCCATCAGAACGCGCAGGAACATCAAGATGAACATGGGAAAGGTCGCCAAAAACCAGACCTCCTAGAGAAATAGAACAGCTAACGCTCCTCCATCGTCACGTCATGGATCGTCGATCCGAGTCTCTTCATTCAGATCGTGAACCCATGACATCGATCAACACCAATCTCGCGGCGCATTCGGCCCTGTCGGTGCTGCGGATGAACCGGGACGACCTCGACCAGACCTTGGGGCGACTGGCGACGGGCCTGAAGGTGAAGACCGCCGCCGACGGGGCCTCCTACTGGGCCATCGCCACCACCCTGCGCGGCGACAACGGCACCCTCGACGTCATCCGCACCGATCTCGGCCTCGGGCTGTCGACGATCAGCGCCGCCAATGCCGGGCTGACGGCCGCCATGAACGACCTCGCCGCGCTCTCGGCCAAGCTCACCTCCGCCCTGTCGGCGCAGACCGATCGGGCCAAGATCCAGACCGAGATCGCCGCGATCCAGGAATCGCTGCGGTCCAATGCGGCCTCGGCTTCGGCCAACGGACACAACTGGCTCTCGATCGATTCCAGCGCCGCCAACCCCCTGTGGAAGCGGACCGAGACCTTCGTGACCGGCGTGCCGCGCGGCCAGGACGGGCGGATCTCGATCAAGTCCGAGAGCCTCGACGTCGCGTCCCTCGCCCTGTTCGACAAGAACACGGTCGGCGCGCATTACCCCAGCATCAACGGCTCCTTCGCGACCGACCCGCTGCAGCGCGTCGCCCTCGACATCAACGCCGCCCCCGCCCTGAACGGCCAGATCTTCGCCGAGGTGGTGAGCGGGGGCCTGCGCCTCTCCAGCCTCGACCCGTCCAAGACGGTCACCGGCAGCTTCGGCCACAGCGGCGGCGCGCCGGTGGCCGGCACCACCGCCCCGCCGAGCCAGCTCCAGAACGCCTCGGTGACGCTGCCTGTGTCGAGCCTCGCGAGCGGCGACGTCGTCACGTTCAGGGTATCGGGGGGCAGCGAGCAGACCTTCACGGTGACCAACCAGACCGATACCCTGGATTTCACCGGGGGCAACGAGGTCCATTTCGCCCTGCGCCCGCACGGCGCGACATACCCGAACGTGGTCTACGATATCCTCGTCAACGGCAGCACCCTGGCCGGCAAGGTTCCGGATCTCGCCCACGTGGCGCGGGCAGACGTGGCCTGGGCGATCGCGGACCGGATCTCCAGCGAATACTGGGGCAAGTACCAGGGGACCTACAGCTGGTCCGAGATCGGCATCGTCGAGACCACGAACTACGTGAGCCAGATGGGCTTCCAGACGACGAGGCTCGGCCCGGACACCTCCATCGAGCTCGGCATCCTGCCCCCGACCTCGGGCCACACCCTCATCGACGTGGGTTTCGGCACCGCGGCGCTCTGGCCGGCCGTCGCGGCGGCGCGGGACGACGGATTCTACGAGAACGACCGGCGCCCCAAGGGCATCCTCGACAGCTACGACGGGAGCACGCAATCCTCGGTGTCCGGGCTCGGCAACGGAATCCGCATCACTTCGCTCACCAGCACGGACGAGCTTCAGGCCTATATCCGGCAGGTGAGCCGTGCCTTCGACGCGGTGGAGGCGGCTTCGGTGACGATCGGCGGCCTCAAGACCCAGCTCAGCGGCCAGATCACCTTCGCCGAGACCCTGCGCCAGATCAACACCAGCGCCATCGGCACCTTGGTGGACGCCGACATCGAGACCGAATCCACCCGTCTCAAGGCCCTCCAGGCCCAGCGCGACCTGAGCCAGCAATCCCTGAGCCTCGCCAATGCGCGGGGGCAGGGGCTGCTGACGCTGTTCCAGTAGGGCGCGGTTTCCGCTGGGCGGGTCCGTCCCACGGCATCGTCCCGGGGATCGGATCGGGGGCGATGCTGTCGGGTCTTGATGTCGCATCGTCTTTTCCGAGAGCCGGAGACCACCTTTCGGGACGATGCCGTCGGACGTCCGGTCGATCCCTCCGGACGGAGCGGTGGTCGACGGCGTCCGCCCCTCCGGTGGCGCCTTCCGGCGGAATGCGGGTCACGCCTCCGAATCCGCCTCCAGATCCCGGCCGCGGGTCTCCGGCATGAGCAAGGCCGCGACGGTCCCGACGATGCTGAAGGCCACGAGGTAATAGGCCGGCGCCATCCTGTCGCCGGTCAGGGCGATCAGCTTGTTCACCACGTAGTTGGTGCTGCCGCCGAAGAGCGAGACCGAGAAGGCGTAGACGATGGAGAGGCCCGCGCTGCGCACGGCGCGGGGCAGGGATTCGGGAATCGCCACGATGATCGCCGCCGCGTTGATCGAGGAGAGGGCCGACAGGAGGAAGGTCACCGCATAGACCGAGGGGCCGGTGGGGTTCCGGACGAGCCAGGCGAAGGCTGGCACCGTCAGGAGGACGATGAGCGCGCGGGGCCAGATCATCACCGCGCGGCGGCCCACCCGGTCGGCGAGCCAGCCGCCCAGCAGCGGAAACGCGATGGAGGCGAGGCCCAGAGCGATCGGCACGGCGGTGGAGATCGTCTCGGTGAGCCCCAGGGTGGCCTGGGCATAGACCGGCATGTTGGTCCCCACCGCGTTGGACACGGTGGAGGCCGCGATGATCAGGAAGGTCAGCGCGAGCAGCCGGCCGTGCTCGCGCACGAGGCGCCGGACCACGGCGAAGGTCGATTCCGCGGCGGCCGGATCGGCCTGCTCCCCGGCGGTCTCGGGCAGGTGGCTGCGGATGATCAGGCCCACCGGCACCACGCCGATCCCGAGGGCGAACATCACGCGCCAGCCCCAGTCGCCCATCGCCGCGTCGCCGACGGCGTAGGTCAGGGCGGAGGCGACGAGTCCGGCGATCAAGGCGGCGCAGCCCTGGCTGGCGATCTGCCAGCTCGCCACGAAGCCCCGGTGCCTGGGGGGCGCGGCTTCGAGCAGATAGGCGGTGGAGGGGCCGACCTCGCCGCCCAGAGCCAGCCCCTGGATAAGGCGGCCGACGATGACGATGACCTGCGACCAGCCCCCCAGGGTCGCGTAGCCGGGGCAGGCGGCCAGCATCACCATGCCGACGGCCATCAGCGCGATGGTGATCAGCATGGCGGGCTTGCGCCCGGCCCGGTCCGCGAAGGCGCCGATCAGGATGCCGCCGATGGGGCGCATGACGTAGCCGATGCCGAACAAAGCCAGGGAGGCGAGCAGGCTGTCGGTGGCGTTCTGCGCCGGGAAGAACGCCTCGCCGATCGGCTTGGCGAAGAAGGCGTAGATGGTGAAGTCGTAGAATTCGAGGGCGTTGCCGAGCACCACGGCCGCGACGGCCTTGCGTTCGAGGCGCGGCTGCGCCCCGCCGATCGTCCCATCCGTGGTCATGGCCGTTCCCCTCGCGTCAGCGAGGCCCAAGGCGCCACCGGCGTCGGAGTTCCATGGGGCCGCCCCGGAGCGCCGAGGGCCATGTCCGGGACCCTCGGGATCGCGATGGCCGCTTGCCGGACGCGCGACCGCCACCGCTCTCCAAGACCCCGTCGGTCAGGGCGAAAACCCCTCGAACACCATCTGGTCCGCCCCCGCGGCGGCCAGCGCCCGCTGGTCCGGGTTGCGCACCGTCCAGGTCATGACCGGCATGCCCGCCAGGTGGCGGCACAGGTAGGGGGGAGCGGATTGCAGATCGTCCACCCGCCAGGACAGGAAGTCGGGCCGGCTCTCGCCGAGATGGAGCAGGTTGGCCAGCGAACGGCGCCGGCTCGCCGACATCCCCGCATAGGCCGGGTCGTCCTGGCGGGTCTCGCCGACGATGCCGCGGGGAATCCCGGGGGCGAGATCGTGCAGGGCGGCCACGAGGTCCGGGTCGAAGGATTTCAGCGCCACCGGTCCGTCATACCGGGCCGCGATCGCCGCGACCCGGCGGGTGAGGGCGAGGTCGCCGGTATGGCGCGACTTGATCTCGACGATCAGCGGGGTGCGGCCGCCAATCGCGCGCAAGAAATCCGGCAGGGTCGGAATGCGCTGGCCGGTCCCCGCCACCGCGAGGGCGGCGAGGTCTGCGGCGGGGAGGGCCGAGAGCGCCGCCTCCGCCCCGGTGAGGCGCCCGAGCCCCTCGTCGTGAAACACCATCGCCTCGCCGTCGGCGCTGATCTGCACGTCGCACTCGATGGCGTAGCCGCCGGCGATGGCGGCCTCGGCGGCCGCGATCGTGTTCTCGGGGATGCCGGCGGCGCGGGCGTGCAGGCCGCGATGGGCGATGGGCCGGGCCAAAAGCCAATCGGGAACCTGCCTAATGGGACCTTGCCTGCCGGGAACTTGCCTGCCGGGATTTCGGCTCATCGCGGTGCGGTCTCCTCGGGGGTGCGCTTGCGCAGCACCGTGTCGCCGCGCAGCAGAAACTTCTGCGCCCGCTTGCCGGTATCGACCTCGGTGGTGAAGACCGAGCCGTGCGAATCGATGGCGAGGTTGTGGACCCAGTGGAAATCGCCGGCCATGCGGCCGTTGCGGCCGAAGGCGCCCACCACCTGGCCGGTCTCGCGCAGGAGAGTGCGGACCTCGTTGTTGGCGCCGTCGGCGTTGAGCAGGTAGGTCTCCCCCGCATCGGGCCACAGCGCCAGCTCCCACACCGAGCCGTTGGCGCGGGTGGCGGGCTCCACGAAGAACTCCTTCACGAAGCGGCCGTCCTTGCGGAACACCTGGATGCGGTCGTTGGCGCGGTCGCAGACATAGACCAGCCCGTCCCGGGCGATCTTCACGCAATGGACCGGGTTGGCGAATTGCTGGCGCGGCGGCGCCGCCGGGTCGTAGGGGCCGAGCGTGTCGTCGGTGGGCGGCCGGCCATAGGCGCCCCACATCCGCTTGAACGCCCCGGTCTCCCGGTCGAACACGATGATGCGGTGGTTGGCATAGCCGTCCGCCACGTAGACCTCGTTGGCCGCCATGTCGAAATCGACATTGGCGGGCTTGCCCAGGCGGGTGGTGTCGCGGCTGTCGGTCTGGGGGCCGGGCTTGCCGATCTGGAGGACGAACTTGCCCTCTTGGGTGAACTTCAGGAGCTGGCCGTCCTGATCGCCATTGCCGGCGATCCAGACGAAGCCCTGGCCGTCGATCTGGATGCCGTGCTCGTTGGACGGCCAGTCGTAGCCCTCGCCCGGCCCGCCCCAATGGCGCAGCAGCGTCCCGTCTTCAGCGAATTCGAGCACCGGGGGCGCCGGGCGACAGCATCTGGTGCGCGGCGGGACGAGGCTCGCGGCCTTCTCGTCGTCCGTGAGGGTGCGGGGCCGCTGCACCACCCAGACATGGTCCTGCGCGTCCACGGCGACGCCGGAGGCCTGGCCCATGATCCAGCCGTTGGGCAGGGGCTTGGGCCAGGCCGGATCGACCTGGAAGCGCGGTGCCTCGTCCGCCGCCTCGCCGGTGGCGCGGGCGGGGAGGAGACAGGCGGCACCCGCCAGGGCGACGCCCAGGCCCAGGAGGCCGAGGAATGGGGGTGTGCGCATGATTCCTCCCGCCGGCGTCTGTCGCGCCTGGGGGGAGGCTAGAGCATGATGCGGGGAAGGGGAAACCGGCGTTTTGGAATCATCCTGCAATTCCAGAACCCTACCGCGTGTTGGCTCCGAAGCCGCCGCGCGCCCGGGCGCCTCCCGATCCCGCGACCGCGTCACTTGACCTCGAACAGCGCCTCGACTTCCACCGCCGCGTCGAGGGGCAGCTCGGCGACGCCCACCGTGGAGCGGGCGTGGCGGCCCATATCGCCCAGGATCTCGACCATGGCGTCGGACGCGCCGTTCATGATGCCGGCCAGCCCCGAGAAGCTCGGCACCGCGTTGATGAAGCCGCCCAGGCGCACGCATTGCACGAGGCCGTGGTCGAGATCGCCGATCGCCGCCTGGAGCTGGGCCAGCACGTTGAGGGCGCAGAGGCGCGCGGCGGCGACACCGTCCTCCACCGAGACCTCGGCGCCGAGCTTGCCCGTATGCGCATCGGCGAGCTTGCCGTCGAGGCCGAAGCAGATCTGGCCGGAGATCACCACGAGGTTGCCGGTGCGCACGAAGGGCACGTAGTTGGCCACCGGGGCGGCGGCCTTCGGCAATGTGAGTCCCAACCTGTCCAGGCGTTCCTTGACCGTGCTCATCCGTCGATCCCGTCCCATGCAAGCGGCGATGCCGCGGCTCTGACCATTTTCGCGACCCCGGTGCAAGCCGCCAGTCGGCTCCCGCATCCGCGGCCCCCGACTCTTGCACACGAAGCCCGCGGCGCCCGCCGAAAACAGCCTAAACGGCAGGCATGTCAGCGATGTGAACCCGTCCCGTCATTGACAGAATTGGGCTTTTCTCTAGTAATCGCGCCCGTGCCGCCCCCTTCGAGGCGGCACTTTCATTTGGTACGCCCGCCTCGTCGCGGCGCCCTTCGAGACACGGAGTCAAGATCGTGACATCCGCCCTTCTGCCGACCTATGCCCGGGCCCCCATCGCCTTCGAGCGCGGAGAGGGCGCTTGGCTCGTGGCGCGCGGCGGCGAGCGATACCTCGATTTCGGCGCCGGCATCGCGGTGAACGCCCTGGGCCACGCCCATCCGCACCTGGTCGTCGCGCTGACCGAACAGGCGCAGAAGCTCTGGCACACCTCGAACCTGTTCGAGATTCCCGAGGGCGAGCGGCTGGGCCGTCGCCTCGTGGACGCCACCTTCGCGGACGTGGCCTTCTTCGCCAATTCGGGGGCGGAGGCCAACGAGGCCGCCATCAAGATGGCGCGCAAGTACCACGCCGCCAGCGGCCATCCCGAGCGCTACCGGATCATCACCTTCGAGGGGGCGTTCCACGGGCGGACGCTGGCCACCATCGCGGCCGGCGGCCAGCAGAAATACATCGAGGGATTCGGCCCGAAGGTCGACGGGTTCGACCAGGTGCCCACCGGCGATTTCGCCGCGCTCGAGGCCGCCATCGGCCCCGAGACCGCCGCGCTGATGATCGAGCCGATCCAGGGCGAGGGCGGCGTGCGGGTGATTCCGCACGGCGACCTGCGCCGCCTGCGCGAGCTGTGCGACCGGCACGGCCTCCTGCTGATCATGGACGAGGTCCAGACCGGCGTCGGGCGCACGGGACGGTTCTTCGCCCACGAATGGTCGGGGGTGACCCCCGACATCATGAGCGCGGCCAAGGGCATCGGCGGCGGCTTCCCGCTCGGCGTCTGCCTCGCCACGGCCGAGGCCGCCCGCGGCATGGTCGCCGGCAGCCACGGCACCACCTTCGGCGGCAACCCGCTCGCCATGGCGGTGGGCAACGCCGTGCTCGACGTGGTGCTCGGTGAAGGCTTCCTGGCCCATGTCGAGCGCATCGATCTGCTGCTGACGCAGAAGCTCGCGGGCCTGATCGACCGGCACCCCCACGTCTTCGCCGAGTTGCGCGGGCAG
>JAKONB010000233.1 GCA_022702195.1 Beijerinckiaceae bacterium
GCGCGTTGGCGGCCTTCATCTTGAGGCGGCGGACCTCGTCGAACGCCCCCTGCGCCCGGCCCTTGAGGTAACCCTCCAGGGCGTAGGTCTTGGCGATGCGCGCGCCCTGCAGGCTCTCGGAGATGAGACTCGCGGTGAGCCCCATCTGCTCCTGCGTCGTGGTCGAGACCCGGCGCAGCTTCTTGCCGACCCGGCCGATGGGCCCGGCGACGAACGGCACGGTGACGCCGGCCACGAGGGTGAGAAGAGGGTCCATCCACACGAGCGCCGCCACCAGGGCGACGAGCATGGCGATGTCGCGCAGGAGCACCGTGGAGATGCGGGTGAGCGCCTCCTTGATGAAGGCGAAATCCGTGGTGAAGCGCTGGGTGAAGGCCGCCGGGCTCTCGCGGCCGAGCTGGGCCAGGTCCGAATCGATGAGATGGGCGTAGAACGCCGCCTGCATGTCGGCCTCGACCCGCGTCACCACCCGGTTGGTGAGCACCGTCTGGCCGAACAGGGCGAACCCCCGGATCGACGTGATGGCGATGACGATGAGGGGGCCGTAGGCGAGGGCCGTCGTGTCCTTGCGGTCGAAGGCGTCGAACGCGCCCTTGATGAGGGCGGGATAGAACCCCGTCGCGGCCCCCACGATGGCGATGAGGACGAGCACCACGGCCAGCGTCGCCCGGTGGGGCCTGAGCCAATCGCGCCAGACGCGGGCCAGGAGGGGGAGGGTGTCACCCCGGAGAAGCTGCCGACGCGCCATGTCTTTTCGTGACTTTCCCAACGCCCCGACCAATCGGATGGGCCGGTGTTTGCGACCGTGGGATCAAGAGATCAAGTCGGAGCCCTGGGCTTGGCAATGTGATACTATTACATTAGTGGCGCAGGGGGACCTGACTGGAGGACGATTGCCGATGCCGCGTGGGCGCTTCTCGACCGGATGGCCGCTGGCCCTCGCTCTGCTTCTCACCATCCTCGGAGGCGCGGCGCGGGCCGAGGCCGACCCGTTGCGGGTGGTGGCGACCTTCTCGATCCTCGGCGATCTCGCGGCCCAGGTCGGCGGCGACCGGGTGGCGGTGACGACCCTGGTGAAGCCCGATGCCGATGCCCACGGCTACGCCCCGGCGCCGAGCGACGCCAAGACCCTCGCGGCGGCGGACCTCGTGGTGGTCAACGGCCTCGGCCTGGAGGGCTGGATCGACCGCCTGATCCGGGCGTCGGGCACCAAGGCGCCGGTGGTGGTGGCGTCGAAGGGGATCAAGCCCATCGAGGAGGCCGACGATCACGGGCACGGCCACGCCCACGATCACCACACCGATCCCCATGCTTGGCAGAGCATCGCCAACGCCAAGGTCTACGTCGCCAACATCCGCGACGGGCTGGTGAAGCGCGATCCCGCCCATGCGGCCGAGTACGAGACCCGTGCCAAAGCCTACCTCGCCGACCTCGATGCCTTGGAGGCCGAAGTCCGCGCGACCATCGCGAAGATTCCGCCGGCGCGGCGGCGGATCATCACCACGCACGACGCCTTCGGCTACTTCACCGCCGCCTACGGCCTCACCTTCATCGCGCCGCAGGGCGTCTCGACGGACAGCGAGGCGAGCCCGCGCGACGTGGCCCGCATCGTGCGGCAGATCCGGGCGGAGAAGATCCCGGCGGTATTCCTGGAAACCATCGCCGACCCGCGCCTCATGGAGCAGATCGCCCGCGAGAGCGGCGCGGCGGTCGGCGGCAAGGTCTATTCCGACGCCCTGTCGGGTCCCACCGGCCCGGCGCCCACCTACGTCATGATGATGCGCAACAACCTCGCGGCGTTCGCGAAGGCGCTGGGATCGAACTGAAAAGTCCGGGTCTCGAAGGGCCAGCCCTTCGCGGGTCCAGGGCAGAGCCCTGGAAAGACGTCGGGCTCTGCCCGACACCCGCCGAAGGGGTGCCCCCTTCGGGATCCCAATTGTCAGACGCGGTGAAGAACGCGGGTGAGTTGCGTCTGGAGCCCTTCGGGCTCGTCGAACGCGAGGGTCACGGGCAGGACCGCGACCCGCGCGGCGAAATCCGGCGGCAGGCGGACATGGTCCTTGGCCGTGGTGACGAGATCGGCGCCCAGGCGCGCGGCTTCCGTCGCGAGGGCGTCGCGTTCGGCTCGCGTATAGGGATGGTGATCGGGGAACGCCCGTGCGCCCACCACATCGGCACCGGCCTCGCGCAGGGTGGCGAACATCTTGTCCGGACGGCCGATGCCCGCGAAGGCGAGGACCCGGCGGCCGCGCCAGTCGCCCCCCGGCACGAGGCGGGCGCGATGGACGGGCAGGCCGCGCCGCAGGGCGTCGTCGGCCACGGTCTCGCCCGGCGCGCCGTCGCCGACGAGGACGACGCCGTGGACATGGCGCCATTGCCGGGCGAGCGGCACCCGCAGGGGGCCGGCCGGGAAGGTCAGGCCGTTGCCGATCCCGCTCGCCCCGTCGACCACCGCCAGGGACAGGTCCTTGGCGAGACTCGGATTCTGCAGCCCGTCATCCATGATGACGAGGTCGGCGCCGCCCTCCGCCGCGCGGCGGGCGCCGGCCGGCCGGTCGCGGGAAAGAATCGTCGGGGCGGAGCGCGCCAGCAGCAGCGGTTCGTCGCCGGTCTGCGCCGCGTCGTGACGGTCGGGGTCGACCCGGACCGGGCCGGTGAGGGTGCCGCCATAGCCGCGGGTCAGGAAGGCCGGCGCGGCGCCGAGGCCGCGCGCCAGATCGGCCAGGGCCAGGGCGGTGGGGGTCTTGCCGGCCCCCCCGAGGGTGAAGTTTCCGACGCAGAGGACGGGGCAGGGGGCTGAAGTGCCGGACCGGTCCATCCGCGCGGCGGTGTGGCGGCCATAGAGCGCCCCGAGCGGGCGCAGCAGCCGCGCCGCCGGATGGGTCGGCGCGGCATCCCAGAAGGCCGGAGGCCGCATCAGGGGCGCGTCACGACGCGGACATGGCGGTCACCGTCATCTGCGCGATGAAGGGATCGAGCACCGCCAGGGTGCGGTCCACCGCCCCCTCGAAGGGGCGCAGGGCCGCTTCCCCCGCCCGGGCCATGGCGGCGGCGCGGGGCCGGTCGCCGAGAAGGCCGTCGAGGGCGGAGGCCAGTTCCCCGGCATCGGCCACCGTGCGGGCACCGCCCGCCTCATCCAGCGCCCGGTAGACCTCTGTGAAATTGTGCACGTGGGGGCCGTGCAGCACGGCGGCGCGCAGTCGCGTCGGCTCGATGGGGTTCTGGCCCCCATGCGGCACCAGGGAGCCGCCGAGGAACACCAGCGAGGCCAGCCGGTAGAACAGGCCGAGTTCGCCGAGCGTGTCGGCGATGTAGAGTTCGACGGCCCCGTGCGGCCGGCCGCCCCGGGAGCGCTGGGTGCTGCGCAGGCCCTCCGCCGCGCCGCATTCCGCCACCTCGCCCGCGCGATGGGGATGGCGCGGCACGATGACGGTGAGCAGGCGCGGCCACCGCTCCTTCAGCGCCGCATGCGTACGGGCGACGATGGCATCCTCGCCCGCATGGGTGCTCGCCGCCACCCAGACCGGGCGGTCGCCGATGATGTCGCGCAGATGCGCGAGCTGCTGGCCATTGGCGGGGGGCACGTCGGAATCGTATTTGAGATTGCCGGCGACGCTGACACGCGGGGCGCCGAGGCGGGCGAAGCGCTCGGCATCGGCCTGGGTCTGAGCGAGGCAGATGGCGATGCGGGCGAGCAGCGCCTCGGCGGTGCGGGGCGTGCGCCCCCAGCCGCGGAACGACCGCTCGGACATGCGGCCATTGACCAGCAGCAGCGGAATCCCGCGCTCGTGCAGGGCGATCAGGGTGTTGGGCCAGATCTCCGATTCCGCCACCAAGGCGAGGTCGGGCCGCCAATGGTCGAGGAAGCGTCCGATCCAGCGCGGCGCGTCGAGGGGCACGTATTGATGCACCGCCCCGGCCGGCAGACGTCGGCCGATGAGATCGGCCGCGCTCTTCGTGCCGGTGGTGACGAGGACCGAGAAGCCACGGGCGATCATTCCGTCGATCAGCCCGACCAAGGAGAGCGCCTCACCGACGCTGGCTCCATGCATCCAAACCAGCCGGCCCACCGGCCGCGCCCGGCCGGGCAGGCCGCGTCGCTCGGAGAGGCGGCCCGGATCCTCCTTGCCGCGCCGCGCCCGCCAGGCCAGCAGGCCGGTGAGCGCGGGCTCGCCGAGATAGAGACCGTAGCGATAGGCCCGGAGGGGCGCCGTCAGGGGAGGGGCCTTCATGCCGGGTTGCCCACACGGTCGGGCCGTCCGACCAGGGCGTAGGCGCGATCGTGGACGCGGTTCATCTCCGCCTCGACGGTTTGACGCAATCCCTCGAACGCCTCGGGCTCGATCTCGCGGGGAACCGAGATCGGCGCGCCGAACACCATCGCGCCACGGCCGAAGGGAAGGCCGAAGCAGGCCCGGTCCCAGCTGTTGAAGCGCAGGTGCCGGCTCGTCACCACCGCCACCGGCACGATCGGCCGGCCGGAGAAACGGGCGAGGGTGAGGATGCCCTCGTCGCAGCGGCGCGAAACCTTGGGCACGTCGGCGCTGAAGGCCACGGTCTCACCCTCCTTCAGGGCCCGCAGCATGGCCCGCAGGCCCTGGGCGCCGCCCTTGGCGCGGATGTCGCGCACGGCGCGGCCCCGGGCGCCCGAGGCGCGGATCACCCGCACGCCCATGCGGGTGAGGGCAATGGTGTTGACGTTGCCGTCCGCCGAGCGGGAGATGATCGTCGCGATGCGGTCGTGCGGCCGGCGCATGAACGAGATCATCGTGTGCTGGCCGTGCCACATTCCGGCGATGAACGGGCCGATCCCATCGAGCCAGGGATCAGGATCGGCCGGCTCCACCACGAAACGGTTGGTGCGCCGCACGAGGCGTAGATACGCCCCCGCCAGAAAACCCAGGCTCTGCTGCACCGCCGGAAGCCGGCCGATGCGTTTGAGGAGGCTCATATCATCGCTTCCGCTGCGCGGGGCCGCCCGCGGAGGGACGCTGCCCGAGGGGCGCGTCATCGAGGGATCCCGTCCGCTGCGATCCGGATGGGGCCGCCGGCTGTCTAGCTCCGATCACCCCGGCGGCGCAACGGCGGTGATCGGCGGCGCCGAGCGCACGGAACCGCCGAAAAACGCTTGTTTAGAGCTATTCCAGAGTATATTTTAGAATTAATCTAAATTGGCCTGGGACGTGAGAACCATGGATGTCGTAACCCCTCCGGTCGGCGGTGCGCCGCCGCGCGATCCGATCAGCGCGGAACACCGTGCCTTCGTCCTCCGCTACGTGCAGCCCGCCCTGGCCGGCCTGATCGACGGCTCGGTCTCGACGCTGGCACCGATCTTCGCGGCGGCCTTCGCGACGCATTCCAACGGGTCGACGTTCCTGGTCGGCCTCGCCGCCTCCATCGGGGCGGGCATCAGCATGGGCTTCACCGAAGCCCTGTCGGATGACGGCTCCATCACCGGGCGCGGTACGCCCTGGATGCGCGGGCTCGTCTGCGGGGCCATGACCACCCTGGGGGGCCTCGGCCATACGCTGCCCTACGCGATCCCGGATTCCTGGC
Source organism: Beijerinckiaceae bacterium (assembly GCA_022702195.1). Taxonomy (GTDB): domain Bacteria; phylum Pseudomonadota; class Alphaproteobacteria; order Rhizobiales; family Beijerinckiaceae; genus Methylobacterium. The sequence continues at coordinate 5,557 of JAKONB010000233.1, forward strand.
CCAACGCCTTCGCGCTCGCCACCGGTCTCGCCATCCTGGTGGTGGTGGTCGAACTCCTGGCGATCTCGGCGATCCGCACGCGCTACATGGCCACACCGTTCTGGCGGGCGGCCCTGCAGGTGATTCTGGGAGGCGCCCTGGTGCTGCTCGCCGGGATCGCCATCGGCAACGCCTGAACGGTCGCGGGCGGGGACGATCGGGCGGGTTGACCCGGGGGGCGGCTTGTTGCGATGGCGAGCGCCGAACGCCCGCCTCTCGCACGGACATCAATGTTCCGCCTCGCCCATCTCACCGACCCGCATGTCGGGCCGCTGTCGCGCCCGCGCCTGCGCCAGCTCCTCGGCAAGCGGGCCACCGGCTACGTGAACTGGCGCCGGGGCCGGCGGCACGCCCACGACATGGACCTGTTGGCCGCCCTGGTGGCCGACCTGCACGCTCAGACCTACGATCACATCGCCTGCACGGGCGACCTGTGCAACATCGGCCTGCCGAGCGAGTGGGCGACCTCGAAGGTCTTCCTCGAGGCGCTGGGGCCGACCGATGCCGTGAGCTTCGTGCCGGGCAACCACGACGCCTATGTGCGCGGATCCCTCGAAGGATTGCTCGGTGCCTGCGGTGCCTGGACCGAGGGGGATGACGGGAGACGGGGGATTTTTCCGTATCTGCGCCGACGCGGCCCGGTGGCGCTGATCGGTTTGTCCTCGGCAATCCCGACCAAGCCCTTCGTGGCGAGCGGACGCCTTGGCCCGGATCAGATCGCCGCCGCGGAGACCCTGCTGACGCGGCTCGCCGCCGAGGCGGAGCCGCCGGCCCGCGTGGTGATGATCCACCATCCGCCGCATCCGGGCGGCGCGAAGCCGGGACGCGAGCTGAAGGATGCGGCGGCCTTGACCGCCATGCTCGCCCGGGCCGGCGCGGACCTGGTCCTGCACGGACACAACCACATCGGCATGGTGAACGTCGTGCCAGGACCGAACGGCCGGTCGATCCCCATCATCGGGGCGCCCTCGGCTTCGGCGCGGGACGGTTTCTCGCATCATCGCGCGAGCTACCATCTGTACACGATCACCCGGAGCCCCGAGGGCTACCGCGTCGCCGGCCGCGAGCGTGGTCTGACCCCGGCCGGGATCATCGGAGATATCGGCGCCCTGCACATCGTGCCTGCGCCGATATCGTGAAGCAGGTTCGGGGGGCTGGCGAATCCTATTGCCGGGTGATGGCGGCCTCGTATTGCTCCGCCTGGAGCCGGGTGAGACCGCTCATGAGGACGATGGACCCCCGATAAATGGTATAGGTGCCATCCTGCGTCGGACGTACGCGAATCGTGTCGGACATGGGTCAATCCGCCTTAAGAGTGAGTCGCTGGGGCCGAACTACTTAGGCAGTGTTAACGCGGCGTTCAGACTTCGCAAGACGCCGTCCGGTGGGTTTCGACGCTGCGCTGCGAAGGAGACGACCCTCTGACGCGGCGCGGCAGCCAATTCGTCAATGCGATCAAAGCTTGGCCATTCCGCAGTGCAGCGACGATTTGGCGGGACGATCGCATCTGACGCCTGCGCTGGACACCGAACCTCGCGACGCGGACCCATACGCCGCGCCGAGACCATCGTCTTTCCTCGAAAGCCGGAGACCACCCCTCGGGACGAGGCTCCGAGCGATTCTGCCGGCATGAGGGTCCGACCCGTCGGGACGACCCTCACGGTCCGGCAAACGACCCGGCCAACAGAACGCTGCGGAACACGGAGGAGTATTTTGGCGCGCCCACGGGGAATCGAACCCCGGTCTGATCCGTGAGAGGGACCTGTCCTAACCGCTAGACGATGGGCGCGGTTATCGTCCGGTCTGTCTATCTGTCCCATCACCGAAACCGGATGATCGGCAGATTGTCATGACACCGACGACATGATTTGGCGCGCCCACGGGGAATCGAACCCCGGTCTGATCCGTGAGAGGGACCTGTCCTAACCGCTAGACGATGGGCGCGGTTATCGTCCGGTCTGTCCCTTCGCCCCGTCATCGCGAGCTGAT
>JAKONB010000240.1 GCA_022702195.1 Beijerinckiaceae bacterium
GTGCCCGAGGGCCATATCTGCTGCGGCTCGGCCGGCACCTACAACATCCTGCAGCCGGAGATCGCCAACCGGCTCCGCGACCGCAAGGTGGCCAATATCGAGCGGATGCGCCCCGACGTGATCGCCACCGGCAATATCGGCTGCGCCACGCAGATCGGGAAGGGCACGGCGATCCCCATCGTCCACACGGTGGAATTGCTGGACTGGGCGACCGGGGGGCCGAGACCGGCGGTGTTGGAGGGAATGTCGCCGTCGGTGATGGCGGCGGCCGAATGAGGCTCGAACCAGGGCCGTCCTAGCCGCGTGATCCGATGGACGCTCCGATCGGCAAGAAGGCGGCCTCTCATGGGTCGCCCGCTCCGGTGAGCGACACCCAGCGATACCCCCCCGCTTGCCTCTCGACATAGCCGAGGGACGGGAACGCGGTGTGATATCCCGCCACCAGCAGCCGCTCGGTGGCGGCCATCGCGTAGATCGCCCGGCGGGTGGCGATGCCTTGATCCTTGTCGAGGTCGAAGAAGGCGTGCCACTCGGGATGACTGAGGGAAGCCACCTCGTGATGGGCGCAATCGCCCCAGATCAGCATGCGATGCCCCTCGCTCTCGCAATGGAAGGCGAGGTGACCCGGCGTGTGGCCGTAAGCGGCCATCGCGGCGATGCCGGGTGCGATCGTGTCGCCCGGTTTCACGAAGCGTACGCGCGCGCGAAGCGGAAACAGGTGGCTGCGCACCACCATGGCCGACTTGTAGGTGTTGCTGTCCGGCGGCGCCGACAAACGATCCTCCGCGGCCCAGAAGCGGTACTCGGCCTCGCCGACCACGTAGGCGGCGTTCGGAAACAGCGGCGCGTCGCCCTCCTTGAGCCCGCCGATATGGTCCGTATGGCAATGCGTCAGCACGACGAGGTCGATCGCCTCGGGGGACAGGCCGACGCGGCGCAACTGGCTGGCCAGTCGCCCGCCGGCCGGCCTCGGGATGAAGCCGACCTCGCCATTGCCGGTATCGAACAGAATGCGCTGCGTGCCGGTCTCGATCAGGACCGGCGTGAAGCCCGGCGTGAATCGGCTCGTCGGAAGCCGGTTGTCGCGCATCACGGCCTCCACCTCCGCCCTCGGACGGTCCTCGCCGACGATCGGCCACGGACCGTCGATGGTCTGGTCCGCATCGAGCAAGGTGGTGATGGTGAAGGCGCCGAGCCGAACGCGCTTCGGAGCGGGGGCGTCGGCGAGCGATTTCGCTCGCCCCCGATTCGTCCCAGCGCCGGATAGGGCGAAGCTCGCCAGCGCACCCGTGACAAGACGGCGGCTCAATGTGATCATCGTCGATCCTCCGGTCGCTCCCGCCTTCGCCAGGGATGGCGAGGAGGGGGATCACCGGTCTACCGGCGGGGTAGGGGGGCCGCTTGAACGAACGTGCTGCGCCGGCCCTCGGTCCCCTCTGGCACGTGGAAGGCGGCTCCACCTTCTTTGCCGGACCGCTCGCCTACAATGCCAGTCACCAGCATGGCGCGCCGGTCTACCTGGCCGGTCTCTATGGGTCGTTCCGCATCCGGTTCCTGCCCGGAGCCTGGATCGCCTGTCGCACCGCCTTCGTCCCCGCCGGAATGCGGCACGAACTCGATTGCTCCGGCGATCCCCTCGCGGTGCTGTATCGCGAACCGGAGGCGGGAGCGCGGACCCTTCTGGGCCTGATGGGTCCGGGCGAGGAGATCGACGGGGCTCGGGTTTCTCAAAGCGGCGAGATCGAATCCCTGCGCGCGCCCTACGAATGCCGGCGCGGGGCGGCCTGGGCCGGAGAGGCGGTCGCCGATCTGGCACGCTTCGCCGAGCAACGGGACGGATCGTCACCCGACGCCCGCATCGCCCGAATCGTCGCCGAACTGAGCCGGCGCCAGGATACGCGGATGTCGGCGCCGCGCCTGGCCGCCTCCGTCGGGTTATCGCCGTCGCGGATGCAACATCTCTTCACCCGCGAGGTGGGCGTTCCGTTTCGCCGTTACCGATCCTGGCTGCGGATGCGATCGGCCATCGCCGCCATCATCCGGGGCGAGAGCTTCACCGGGGCGGCCCATGACGCCGCCTTCGCGGATCAGGCCCATTTCGCGAACGCGTTCCGGAACACCTTCGGCGCTCCCGCCTCGGCGAGTCTCGTCGGCATCCGGCGTCGCTAGAGTATCGTCCCGAAAGGTGGTTGTCGGCTTTCGGAAAAAGACGATGCACAAACAATAACCTGGCGCGGCGTCCCGGACCCGATTTCCAGGACGCCGCGCCAGGCGCGGGCGGGGCTCAGCCCGTCCCGCGGATTTCCGCCAGGACAAACACCCGGATCGCCGAGGACAGGTTCTGGCCCTCGCGGCCCGCATCGATCGCGCCGATCAGCGCCTGAATCGATTGACCGCGCGTCTCGGCGATGGTCCGCAGGGCGTCCCAGAAGGCGTCTTCCAGCGACACGCTGGTGCGATGGCCGGCGATCATCACCGAGCGCTTGGTGACGCCGAGGCTCATGCCGCGCGAGCGCCGAGGCGGCGTCCCCTCATTCCGTCGGCTCGCCGCCCGTCAGCTTGTGGCCTTCGTGGCGGGAGAACTCGATGGCCTTCTTGGCTTCGGCGAGGGTCTTGGCCTTCTTCGGACGGCCGAAGGCGATGCGGTTGTCGGCCGCCTTCGTCTCCCTGTCCGCCCGCTCCTTGGCCTTGCGGACCTGGCGCAGGTTGATGATCTCCGCCATGCCGCGTCTCCCTCACTCGGCGCTGGGCGCCAGCATGGTCTCCGGGCGCACCACGCGCGCGAAGTCCTCTTCCGTCACGTAGCCGAGGCGCAGGGCCTCTTCCTTCAAGGTGGTGCCATTCTTGTGCGCGGTCTTGGCGATCTCGGCGGCCTTGTCGTAGCCGATCGAGGGGGCGAGCGCGGTGACCAGCATGAGCGAGCGGCTCATCAGATCGGCGATCCGGTCCTCGTTGGCCTTGATGCCGACGACGCAATTGTCGGTGAAGCTCACCGCCGCGTCGGCGAGCAGGCGGATCGACTGCAGCACCGCGTTGGCGATGACCGGCTTGAAGACGTTGAGTTCGAAATGGCCCTGGCTGCCGGCGAAGCCCACCGTTGTGCCGTTGCCGATCACCTGGGCGCAGACCATGGTCAGCGCCTCGCACTGGGTCGGGTTGACCTTGCCGGGCATGATCGAGGAGCCCGGTTCATTCTCGGGCAGCGACAATTCGCCCAGGCCCGAGCGCGGCCCCGACGCCAGCAAGCGGATGTCCTGGGCGATCTTGAATAGGCCGGCGGCCAGCGCCGAGAGCGCGCCCTGGGTGAACACCAGCGCGTCGTGGGTGGCCAGCGCCTCGAACTTGTTCGCCGCGGAGGTGAAGGGCAGGCCGGTCAGCTCGGCGACCTTGGCGGCGAACTTCTCCGCGAAGTCCGGATGGGTATTAAGGCCGGTGCCGACGGCGGTGCCGCCCTGGGCCAGAGCCAGGACGCCCGGCAGGGTCGCCTTGACCCGCTCGGTCCCCAGCGCGACCTGCGCCACGTAGCCGGAGAATTCCTGGCCGAGCGAGACCGGCGTCGCGTCCTGAAGATGGGTCCGGCCGATCTTGACGATGCCCGAGAAGGCCTGCGCCTTGGCCTCCAGCGCATCGCGCAGATGGGTCAGCGCCGGGATCAGGCGGTCGTTGATCTCGCGCGACACGGCGATGTGCATCGCGGTGGGGAACACGTCGTTGGAGGATTGCCCCCGGTTGACGTGATCGTTGGGATGAACCGGCGACTTACCGCCGCGCTTTCCGCCGAGCAGCTCGTTGGCGAGGCTGGCGATCACCTCGTTGGCGTTCATGTTGGACTGGGTGCCCGAGCCGGTCTGCCAGACCACAAGGGGAAATTCCTGGTCGTGCTCCCCCGCGACCACCTCGGCCGCCGAAGCCGCGATGGCCTGGGCCACCTTCGGGTCGAGGCCGCCCAGATCCTGGTTCACCAGGGCGGCGGCCTGCTTGACCAGGCCGAGGGCGTGGACCACGGGCGCCGGCATCCGCTCGGTGCCGATCTTGAAATTCTGGATCGAGCGCTGGGTCTGCGCTCCCCAGTAGCGATGCGCCGGGACCTCGATCGGACCGAACGTGTCGGATTCGGTGCGGGTAGCGGGGGTCTCGTCCTGCGGCGACATCGTGGCCTCTTCGTCTGGCTGCGGCGGACCCTACTTAAACCGGGTGCCCGCAAACTGCGATGGTGCTTTGCGAGGGCGCCGCACAAGTGTCACCCGCTCCGCTCCTTCCGAATCCGAAAAGGCTGTCATGTCGAGTGCCCCGATGTCGGACGTCGCACGGCCGGCGCAAGCTGGGGAAGGCGGCCGGTTCCGGCCGCCGGTCCCGCCCCCGCTGCGCGACCAGCTCAGCCTCTTCGCCTTTCTGAAGGCCGCCCGCGCCAACCCGGTGACCACGTGGCTCGACGCGCATTTCGAGCGCCCGGTGGTGGCGGGCGAGGGCGCCATGGGCCGGATCACGGTGGTGAGCGATCCGGCCCTGATCCGCTACCTCTACGTCGAGAACGCCGCCAATTACCGCAAGGACGATCTCCAGCGCCGGGTGCTGGCCCCCGGCCTCGGTAACGGCCTGCTCACCGCCGAGGGGGACGAGTGGAAATTGCAGCGCCGGACCCTGGCGCCGATCTTCTCGGCCCGGCACGTGCTCGGTTTCGCCGATTCCATGAATCTCGCCGGCGCGCGCATCGCCCGGCGCCTGGCGCGCCGCGACGGGGCGGTGGTCGACGTCGCTCTGGAGATGACCCGCGTCACCCTGGACGTGCTGGAGCGGACGATCTTCACCCACGGTCTGGCCAGCGACCCCGATGCGCTTGGCCGCGCGATCACCCGCTTCCTCGAATCGGTCGGACCGATCGACCCGCTCGACGTGTTCGGGGTGCCGAACTTCGTGCCGCGCCTCGGGCGGTTAAAGGCCCGCCCCGCCATCCGTTTCTTCGCCGAGGTGGTGGACGAACTCATCGCGCGCCGCCGCGTGCTCATCGCGAGGGATGAGGCTCCGGCCGATCTTCTCACGCTCCTGCTCCAGGCACAGGATCCCGAGACCGGCAAGGGACTCTCGGACCTCGAGGTCAAGGCCAACATCGTCACCTTCATCGCAGCCGGCCACGAGACCACGGCGAATGCGCTGACCTGGGCGCTGTATTGCGTGTCGCAGGATCCGGGCAGCCGCGCCCGCCTCGAAACAGAGGTCGATGGCGTCGTGGGCGATGCGTTCGATGCCGAGACGCTGCCCTTCACCAAGGCGGTGATGGAGGAGGCGATGCGCCTGTTTCCACCGGTTCCGTTCATGAGCCGGACGGCGGTCGCAGAGGATCGGATCGGTCGCATCAAGATCCCGCGCGGCTCGTTGGTCATGGTGGCGCCCTACGTGCTCCACCGCCACCGCACCCTCTGGGACGATCCGTCCGCCTTCGTTCCCGATCGCTTCCTGCCCGAGAATCGCGCCGCGATCCCGCGCTTCGCCTACCTGCCGTTCGGTGCGGGGCCGCGCGTCTGCATCGGGCAGAGCTTCTCACTTCAAGAGGCGGTGATCGTTCTGGCTCACGTGGTTCGGGCGACCCGTTTCGACCTCGGCAAGGATCATCCGCCGGTCACGCCGCTGCATCGCGTGACCCTACGGCCGGAGCACGGCCTGCGCATGACGGCCCGGCGCCGTCACACAGTGCGGCCCGGCGCGGAAGGCTGATCAGCTCTTCTTGCGGAACGCGTCGAGGCTGACGACCTCGGCGCCCGAATCGGGGGCGTCGCCGTCCTTCTTCGGCTTGGGTGCCGGAGCCTCCTTACCGTCCTCGGCCTTGGCACCATTCTGGGCGGAGCCAGACGAGACGCCCTTGGACGAGGCCTGCCCGATCGTGGCGATGCCGGTTCCCTTCGGCGAGACTTCGCCCGGCTCGGAGGCCGCGCCCCGTGGAGTGTTCTTGCCGACCGCGGCCGGGACGTCCCCGTCCTCTTCTTCGACGACCTCCTCCGAGCCCTCGCTCAGGTCGAACTTCAGACCGAACTGGACAGATGGGTCGAAGAACCCAGTCAGCGCGTCGAACGGCACCAGGAGACGCTCCGGAACGCCGGAGAAGGACAGACCAACCTCGAAATTGTGCTCGTTGACGCCAAGGTCCCAGAACTGATGCTGGAGGACGATGGTCATGTCCTGCGGGTATTTTTCGCGCAGACGCTGGGACATCCGCACGCCCGGCGCTTCCGTCCGGAAGGACACGTAGAAATGGTGCTCGCCGGCAAGCCCGTCGCGGGCCGCGTCGGTCAATACCTTGCGCACGACGCCGCGCAGGGCGTCCTGCACCAGAAGATCGTAGCGGATCAGGTCGTCTGCCATCGGCGGTCGCTTATGCCCGGTCTGTGCCCGCCGTCACGCGCAGTCGAGGCGCACCGGATCGGATGAAAATCAAGGGGAAACACCGGCTCGCCGGCTTTCCTGGAACTCCGCCCGAACGGTCTGCACCGTCCGGACACTTCGGAACTGTTCGTCGTCCCATCGCGATCGGCCCTGGAATACGCCGTGCCGGTCTTTCGCCCGCCCGGCATCCCGAGCTTCCGCCAAAAGAACGACCCTGTCGAGCCCGTAGGCCTTGCGTCCAAAAGCCCGTGGCTCCGTCCGCATAGCCCGGCTACCGTTCGCGACGCCGGCTCGGCCGGTTCGCATCACATAGAGGGAGTCCGGACGCTTTTGAAGCCCGATCCTGGTGCCCCGTTGCCGGCCGCCGGAACCTCCGCCCCGATCCCGGGTGCCGACGCGGTTTCCGGCCGTCCCGGACGGCTCCGGGACGCGGTCCGGACCCTGGCGATCGTCATGGGGCTGATCGTCCAGGCCTTTTTCTATCTCGGTGCCGCGAGCCTCGTCGCCTTCGTGATCGTGCGCGTCGGAGCCGATTGGCTCGACGGTCGCAACCCGCTCGGCGGCGCAGAGCGCCCGCGCCTCTATCCACGGCAGATGGCTGCGCGCGAGCTCGCCCTCGACGTGACCCGCCAAATCGCCCTGGCCGGGCTGGTCATCGGCATCGCCCACTGGCGCGATCGCACGGGGTGGCGGCGGCGGCTCGGCCTCGCATCGGTGGCGGGAGGACCCCCGGGTCTGAGCCCGCTGCGCCTCGGGGCCATCCTGCTGGTCTGGCCGTTTCTGCATATCGCCTGGGTCACGGCGGCGGCGGATATCTTCCAGACACCGTTCGGGCGCCGGGTGGCGCTCTCACCGACCTTGAGCGCGACCACCGCCGCGATCTGGCTCACTTATGTGACGGTGCTGGCCCCTTTCGCCGAAGAATTGCTGATGCGTGGCGCGGTGTTCGCCCGCGGTGTGGTGCGCCTCGGCCCGGCCGGAACCATCCTCGTCACTTCCCTCCTCTTCGCAGGCGCGCATGTGGCGCCCGCAGGCCTGGCGCGGCCGGTCTCCCTGCTGCCCCTCGCGCTGATGCTCGGCTGGCTGCGCTGGCGCAGCGGCCGCCTCTGGCCCTGCATTCTGCTCCACGGCTGGAGCAATCTCGCGATGATCGCCTACGTCCTTACCCCCGCCGAAGCCTGAATTTCCGCGAGCGATGTAGCCGGTGCGAAGTGCCGAAAACGGAAAGCCGTTGCCCCGGAAACATCATGCGACCTCAGCGCTTCGAAGCGCATGGCCGCTTCGTCGAAGCCGCAGCCCGCGCCAGGAACGTGTTGACGGAACCGGCTCGGGATCTCGCCTCGTGGCGGCGTTCGGGCTATCGCAGATGTTCGGAACGGAGCCGCGATGCACGCCTATCATCAGCTTCTCGAACGCATCCTGAGCGAGGGTGTCCGCAAGGACGACCGCACCGGCACCGGCACGCTCTCGGTGTTCGGTCACCAGATGCGGTTCGATCTGGAGGCCGGTTTCCCGCTGGTGACGACCAAGCAGCTGCATCTGCGCTCCATCATCCACGAATTGCTGTGGTTCC
>JAKONB010000515.1 GCA_022702195.1 Beijerinckiaceae bacterium
TGGGCAAGACGTCGTCGATGCCGGCCTCGAACAATTGCAGCGTCTGGTCCAGGGACCGGACATCGCTCAGCGCGATGATCGGCGCCCGCGACAATTTCCGGATGAGGCTGGCGCATTTGGCCCGGTCGTCGAAATCCCCCAGCAAGAACCCCTGGATCGCATCGCGGTCGACGCGCGAGGAAGCTTTCAGCCAGTTCGTGAACTCCACGGGATCCAGTCCCAGAGATGAAATGCCTTCCCGATCAAAGCTGGCCTTGTATCCTGAATTCACCGATGGTCGGGCATCGACCAGAACATACATCCATATTCTCCAGAAAGAATCGGTATGGCAATTTTAGGCTGGGCTATAGATGGAAGCACTATGCGATCGACGAAAACAGATCTTTGTAGGGTTGTATCGCCTTGCTTGGGCGTGCTTGGAATTGTAGGCTCGATGATCTGCCCATATACTTTGTTCGTGATTCGAAGCCTGAATCAGGAATGTCCGGCAATGTGAGCAACGTCAATGACGCCGATGCCACAGAGGGTCGGAGTGGGAGCAGGGTGCTGGATGAGAGGCCGTGCGTATTGCGGTGGCGGCCGAGCGTATCGGGCGCGCAACATACGACAGCGATCGAAACCCGATCGGCCCCGGTTCCGCGACGAGGACACCAGTCCGTCGCGTCACCTGATCGCTTCGAGGGGCGGTTCTCGGAGGACCCGTCGACAAACTTGACGGGGACGGGGACGGGACGCCAGGGGGGCCTGATCAGGCCGGGGCGCGGTCCAGCCGCGCGCCGTTGAGCGCATGCGCGAAGCCACCGAGATCGAAGCTGCGGCTCTGATCGGCCAGGATGCGCTGAATGGCGACGCCCACATAGACGCCATCGAGGATGAGCTTGAAGAAGACCGTCACCGGCTCGGTGACGAACTCCATGTCGAGGACGACGGTGAGGGCGCGGCCCCAATCGAATCGCACGTCGGCGCCGTCCGCATAGGCGATGGTCGCTTCCTTGAAGAACGGCTCCGCCGAGGATTCGACGAGGTCGGCGATGTTGCCGTGGCGCCCCGCCTGGACCCAGCCGATGAGGATGCCGCCGTCGAGCAGGCACAATTCGGCGATGAAGTCGCGGATCGCGGTGGCGAAGACGCGCTCCGCCTCGGCGAGCACATCCGGGACGGCGCAGCCGCCCAGGGCCGAGGGTGGGGCATCGGTCATCATCAACGCGCCTTCGAGAACAGGAAGAACAGGATCTGAGCCACCGCGCTGTAGAACTCGGCGGGAATCATCTGGTCGACCTCGACACTGTCGTACAGGGACCTTGCGAGAGGCTTGTCTTCCACCACCGCGATGCCGTTCGCCTCGGCGATTTCGCGGATCCGCAGGGCGAGCAGGTCCTTGCCCTTGGCCATGACCAGGGGGGCCGGCTGCTCGTCGCGGGCGTAGCGCAGGGCGATGGCGTAGTGGGTCGGGTTGGCGATCACCACGGTGGCCTGCTTGACGTTGGCCAGCATGCGCTTGCGCGAGCGGTCCTGCGCCATCGAGCGCAGGCGGCCCTTGACGACGGGATCGCCCTCGGACTGCTTGTGCTCCTCCTTCTGGTCCTGCTTCGACATGCGCAGGGACCGCTGCCAGCGCAGCCGCGACCAGACGAGATCGGCGGCGACAATGACGATGGTGGCGATGCTGACCACCGAGACGAGACGGATCGCCATGGTGAGGATCAGATCGGGGATCTGGCTCGGGTCGGTGAACATGGCATTCACGGCTGTGTTGCCCTCCGACCGCAGGAGGAGCAGGGCGACGAGAGAGATGCTGAGAAACTTAACGAGGGACTTCAGGAACTCGACCTGTCCGGCCTTCCCGAAGATCCGCCCCCAGCCCGAGGCCGGCGAGACCCGGGACCATTGGGGCCGGATCCGTTCGAGCACCAGGCTGGGCACGTTCTGAAGCAGGGCGGAGGCGAGGCCGAACACCGCCAGGATCGCCAGGACCGGGACGAGGAAGCGGGCGCCCGCCATCGCCACCGCCTCGATCAGCCGCGTCGCATCCTGACTGTTCTCCAGGGCGAAATCCCGGGGATGGTCGAAGAACGGCGCCAAGTGCTGCACGAGCGGGCCGGTGCCGTCGCGCACCACGAAACTGAGCGCCACCAGCAGCCCGAGGATCGAGGCGAAGGTCGGCGCCTCGCGGGAGAACGGCACGTTGCCCTTCTCCACCGCCTCGCGGATCTTGCGCTCCGAGGCGGCCTCGGTCTTGCTCTCCTGGTCGTCGTCGGCCATGGCGGGAACGGGTCAAGGCGTCCCGTCCTCAGCGGACGAGGGCCTCGACCTCGCCTCCCGCATTGATCTCGAGTTCGCCCCGGCCCGCCATCTCGAGGGCGAGGTCGGTGATGCTGCGGCGGGCTTCCATCACGTCCTTCTGGGCCGCCGGCTCGCCGCCGTTCAACTCGTGCTCCACCATGCGGCGCACGCGGGCGGACAGGGCGGAGAGGATGACCGTGCGGAACTCGGGATCCGTGCCCTTGAGGGCCAGCACCAGCCGGTCGTTGGGCACCGCATCGAACAGGGAGGTGCGCCCCCGCGGAGCCAGCTTGACGATGTCGTCGAAGGTGAAGAGCAGGCCCTTCAGGATCTCCACCGATTTCGGCTTCGATTCCGCCAGGCTCGACAGCACGTCGTCGATCTGGGTCCGCTCCATCTTGTTGATGATGTCGGCCATCTTGGCATGGGTGTCCGCGCCGGAATTGCGGGTCCCGTTGATGAGGAGTTCCTCGTGCAGCGCCCGCTCGACGGTTTGGATGACCGCTTCGACCACCGGCTTGAAGGTCAGCATCCGGCGCATCACCGTGTTGCGCAGGGGCTGGGGCAGTTGGGCCATCACCTTGGCGGCCGCCGCCGGCTTGATCCGCGACAGGATCAGGGCCGCGGTCTGCGGGTGTTCCTTGACGAGGTAGCTCGCCAGCACGCTCTCCGAGACGCCCGACAGCCGCTCCCAGACCGAGCGCGTGGCATCGCCCCGCGCATCGGCGAGGATGTCGTCGAGCTGATCGGCCGGCACCAGGCCGCTGAGCAGCTTCTCCACCTCGGCGACACCGCCGATCACGTTGCCGCTGGCCGCGAACTCGCCCTGGAACGACTCGACGATGGATTCGAGCTGGCTCGCGCTCACGGCGCCGAGCTGGGTGGCTGAGCGGCTGATCCGCTTGATCTCGTCGGCCTCGAAATATTTCAGCAGCCGGCCGGCGGCGGGCTTGCCCATGGCCAGCAGCAGGGCGGCGACCTCGTCCACCGGAGCGAGCGGCCGATGGGGGCCGGGGGGGGATTGCGGGATCGGGACGCTCGCCATGGTGGCCGCCCTCAGCCGTTCTGGCCGGAATCGGACGGACCGACGATCTCGGTCAGGGAGACGCCGAACCGGGAATTGTCCTCCTCCACCACCACGATCTCGCCGCGGGCCACGACGCGGCCGTTGACCGTGACGTCCACGGGCTCGCCGACCCGGTGGTCGAGGGGCACGATGGCGCCGCGCCCGAGCTTCATCAGGTTGGCCACCGGCATGGTCGCCGAGCCGAGGACCACCTGGATCAGCACCGGGATGCGCAGGATCGAATCGAGGTTGCGCCCGTCGCCGATCCGGGCCTCGGCCACCGGCGCGGCGCTCGGCGCGGACACGGTCGGAAAGACCGGGGCGGTGCCGGTGGCGGCGGGGTCCGCATCGTCGAAGGGGCTGTTGCTCATCGTCCGCTCGTCAGGTGCCGCCATCGTGCGTCGGGGACGCGATCGGTCGGCGGCAGGAAACAGGGGGCTGGGTCGGCCGGCACAGTGGCAGTCTTTGAATCCGGAGGGCAAGTTTCGCGAAGACACGGTCGCGAAGGAAAGAGGCCCGCCGCCGATTCCGTGATCCGGTGCTCATTCCACCCGCATCGCGCGCCGGGTGGCCAGATCGTGCGCCAGGGCGTTCCGGCCGGCCTCGAGTTCGGCGAGCGCCCGGCGCGCCTCGCCGATCTTGTCGTCGAGGGCTTCGAGGATCTGGCGGCCCTCGGTGCTGAACCCCCGCACGGCGTCGCCCGCCTGGGTCAGGGCGTGACCGGACTGGGTGAGGATGCGTCCGTACTCGGCCTGAGTCCGGTCGAGGCGCTTCAGTTTCAGATACATCGGCACCACGCAGGCGCTGGTCCCGACCAGGGCGAGGAGCAGGATGGTATCAACCAGCGGCGTCATCGTCCGCCCCTTCCTTGTCTTGGGCAATCGCTTCGTCGACGCGCAGGACGTACGACCCCTGGGCCTGCCCCATATGGCACCAGAACAGCGGCCTGTCGTTGCCTTCGAGCTTCACCCGCGTCGTGGGCGTCGCGTCGAGGCCGATGACCTGGCCGACCTTGAGCTCGGCGATCTCGCCCAGCGACAGGGTGCGCTCCTCCAGAATGGCCCGGAGGGTGACCTCGGCCTTCTGGACCTCGGCCGCGATCTGCTGCGTCCATTTCGGGTCGCGGGCGGCGGAATCGCCGGTGAGCACCCGCGAGAGGGCCGGCCGCATCGGATTGATCACCGATTGGGGCAGGATCAGGAACATCTCGCCGCCCCGGTTGAGGCCCTGGAGCAGGAACTTGGCCTCCACGGCCTTGTTGTTGCGCCCGCCGATGACCGCGAATTCCATGCGGGTCTCTGTGCGCTCCAGGCGGAACGGCGTCATCGAAACGAGCGAAAACGAGGATTCGAGCGCCTTGCCG